>CAYNUI010000166.1:0-5767 GCA_964400185.1 uncultured Hyphomonas sp. | reverse complement strand
GACTGGGACCAACTCAGAAAGTTTCTCCTCTATGGAATTTGTGATGGGGCGTCTTTAGAATCTCAAAAAATGGGCAAGTCGAGCCCGTACTATTTGGCGCAAAAAGAACTCGTATTGTCTTTAAAAGCGCTCAGACGGCGCATTGAAGACACCGCGCCTGTGATCATTGTCGCGCAGTCTTTGGGCGGGCAGGTCGTTTCGAACTATTTATGGGATGCGAACAAAACCAATAGTTCTGGCAAGCCTGTTCCGGCGCGCGACGGGTTTTGGAGCTATGCGACCGGATTATCTGACACCGATGATGTTTTCTGTCGTGGGAAACGGGTGGCGCGCTTTATCACCACGGGCTGCAATATCCCGCTCTTCGTCGCAGGCCGCGAAGAGGCGGACATTCAGCCAATTAAACCGCTCAACACCGCGTTTCGATGGCTGAATTATTACGACAAGGATGATGTCTTGGGTTGGCCCCTCGAGCAATTGAGTCCGGCTTATGCGAATGCGGTCGTTGACAAGCAGATCAATGCTGGTTTTTTCGCTGGCCTAACGCCGCTCAGCCATGTGCACTATTGGCGGGATCGTACTTTCTTAAAGAAGCTCGGGAATGAGCTCCGGCAACTTTCAAGTCTAACAATGAGCTAACCATCGGGATCGGAATAGAGACCCACACTATGCGGGCGAATAGACCCTGGTATGCCCAAAGTGGTCGAGCAAGAGCTTGGTGATTTGGGGTAAGAAGCGCGGCGGCACATCGTGCCCCATGCCATCGATCACCTCCATGCGCGCGCCATGCACGAGCTTGGCGATCTCATAGCCACCCTCAATCGGGACGAGCGGGTCCCGATTGCCATGGATGACCAGCGTGGGGGCTTTTATGCGGCGGGTGTATTTTCGAAAATCTCCAGCTGCAATGATGGCTGACATTTGCCGGATCACACCGGCTGGATTGTAGCTGCGATCAAAAGACCGGGTGATGCGATCCCGCATGCCGTTTGCGTTTTGGTCTTCGCCGGGCGTGCCAATGATACCGAACGTGCGCACGGATTGATCGATGATCGCATCGCGGGTCGTCGGTTGTGGCCCACGGCGGATCATCGCGCCCATGACGTCACGCGAAGGTCGCGGCAGCTTTGGGTTGCCCGTCGTCGTCATGATCCCGGTGAAGCTGGCCACGCGTTCGGGCGCAATCGCCGCCACGTGCTGGCCGATCATGCCGCCCATAGAGATACCGACCAGATGAACATCATTCAGTTTGAGCGCGTCCATAAGGCCGATCGTATCGTGCGCCATGTCGCGCAGCTCATAGGGTGTTTTGATCTTGATCCCGATCCGGCGCAGGAGGATTTGCCGCAAGATGTTCGGCGTCTTTTCCCCGGAATGGTGATGCGACAGGCCGATATCGCGATTGTCGAACGTGATGACTCGGTAGCCACCATCGACGAGGTCATCGACCAATTTATCGGTCCACATGGTCAGCTGACCGCCGAGACCCATGATCATAAGAACGGTCGGATCGCTCTCTTTGCCGAAGCTTTCATAGGTAATGTCGATATTGTTTGCGGTGATCTTGGGCATAATGGTCCGTCTCTTGGTTCAGACCCTCATCTAGGGTGATCGCACCGAATTCACAAATCTTCAGCCGCCAAACGGGCCGGGGCTGACACGCGGCGCGGATGCGCCTAGGCCGTCTTTTCGAATTGGCAAAGGGGAAGGCCATGAGCGAGAATGAAACCGATGGCGGCGGAAACATCTTCCAGCGCATCGCCTCTATCCTGATGATCAGCCGCTATAGCGGTGACGGGGCGATGTCCGGCATGGGCTTTAACCGAGCCGCCACCTGGGTCGCCATGATCAGCGCCATAACGGGCGGCTATGTCGGGCTGTCGACTTACAGTCTGGACGTGTCGAAAAAGGTCGATCAAAGCGTCGAGAAATCCTTTGAAATGATCCAAGCCTATAACGGATCGGACATCGCGGAGGCCCGAACACGGGTCATGTCCTATGTCTATGCGCGCCGCGCTTGTGATGCCCGCATGATCAATCGTGACCTCACCGATGCAGATTTCGTGCGCGTTTTAGAGTTTTTCGACTTGGTACATGCCTGCGTCGACGCAGACCTCTGCGATGAGGCCACAACCAAGCGCTTTTTTGAGCCGCATGCGAGCTTTCAATGGCCAGTTCTGACGATTGTCGTGGATAAAATGCGCGCTGAAACAAATGCCTCGATTTCAGTGCGGTCAGATCCTGGTTTCGCCATCGGAATGGCGGCGCTTGCGGATCCCGAGAGCACTGCCCCGCCTTGTGATGGAAACTTCTAAAACTTAAGCAAATCGCAGCTGCAAACCTGGTCTTACCCAATGTCACACTTGGCGGGCGGCGCGGTTGTGATAGGTGAGCCATGAAAACATGTGATGAAAGATTACGCGTATGACCGTAATGAGCGATAGCGACGCCCTGCAGGGCATGGAGCCGACCGTAAAGATCGATGTCCGGAAAGTGTTCGGGCTTGAGACCGATATGGTTGTGCACGGCTTTAAAGAGCGGACCGAATATGTTCCTGCGATTGACGAGTCTTATCGCTTTGATCCGCAGACCACGATGGCGCTCTTGGCTGGCTTTGAGCACAATCGCCGGGTCATGGTGCAGGGCTATCACGGCACCGGTAAATCGACTCACATTGAGCAAATCGCGGCGCGTCTGAACTGGCCAATGATCCGGGTGAACTTGGACAGCCACGTGTCGCGGATCGATATGGTCGGTAAAGACGCCATTGTTCTGAAAGACGGCGCGCAAGTGACCGAGTTCCGTGAAGGGATTCTGCCTTGGGCCCTGCAGCGTCCCGTAGCGATCACATTTGACGAATATGATGCCGGTCGCCCAGATGTGATGTTTGTGATCCAACGCGTTCTGGAAGCAAGCGGGAAACTGACCCTGCTCGACCAAAACCGCGTGATTGAGCCGAACCCCTTCTTCCGCCTGTTTGCGACCACGAACACGGTTGGGCTAGGTGACACAACAGGCCTTTATCACGGCACCCAGCAGCTCAACCAAGGTCAGATGGACCGCTGGAGCATCGTCACGACGCTCAACTATCTCGAGCATGACGCAGAGGTCGAAATCATCGCCACCAAAGCAGGTGACGTGGATACCGAAACGCTGAGCCGCATGGTGACGCTCGCCGATCTGACGCGGAACGCCTTCATGAATGGCGACCTGTCGACCGTGATGAGCCCGCGGACCGTGATCACATGGGCCGAGAATTTTGCGATTTTCGGTGATCTTGGCCATGCGTTCCGGATGACCTTCCTGAACAAGTGTGACGAGCTGGAACGGCCTTTGGTGGCAGAGATGTATCAGCGCTGTTTCGCTGAGGAGCTGCCAGAAAGCGCCTTGATGGTGCGGGTCGCTTAACGCGCACTTTTCTCGGTTTTCACTAAAAGTTATCGGGTTCGCGCTATGACCCGTTCGCCTAACAGCGGACGGGTTTATGACCTCATTCGAGCGCTATTTTCAGCCGAGTTTTGCCTTCGCGGTCGTGATGGCACTTGCGCTATCGCAATATGCGATCTTCGTGGCGTTTCTGTTTGGCGGTTCCTCTGAATTTGTGCTGGGCGGTGATTTCATCGCTTTTTGGTCCGCCGCGCGAGAGATTTTGGACGGCAATCTGACGGGGCTTTATGCGCCGGACGGGCTGGAAACAGCGATCGCTACCCATCGCCCAGGCGTCGACGTTACCGGACTGACCTGGCAATACCCACCGCACGCCAGCTTGATCTTCAGCCCGATCGGATATCTCCCCTATGAGATCGCCTATGCGCTTTGGTGTGCGCTCGGGCTCGCATTCTTTACCGGCGCGCTGATCCAATCCGGCCTGCGCGGACGTTGGCTCATCGCTGCGCTCGCGACCATTCCCGTTCTGACGGCCCTCAATACAGGTCAGAACGCTCTGTTCACCGGCGGATTGCTTTTGCTGGCTGTCACTTACGCCAAGCCTAAGCCCGTGCTCGCAGGCTTGGCTGCGGCGCTGCTGACGATCAAACCGCAACTTGGTTTCTTGCTGCCGGTGCTCTTCATTGTTGGCGGCTATTGGCGCGCCTTTGGCGTTGCCGCGCTCGCCAGCCTTGTGCTGTGGGCGATCTCCTTCTTCATCTTTGGCGCAGCTGCATGGACCGCCTTCTTCGGCTTTGTCGGAGCGATTGGCGAGTCGGTCTCTGACGGCGTCATGCCGCTCTTCAAAATGGTCAATGTCTATGCCGCGGGGCGTCTGGCCTGGCTGCCAGACCTGGTTGCAGCGGCGATGGCCATTTCAGCCGTCCTAATCGCGATCGCGGCTCTGGTTTGGACCTGTCGTCGAACCGATGTGCCAACCTGGCGGTATGCTGTCTTGGCCAGCGGAACGCTGCTCGCCGCCCCATACTCCATGTATTATGAGCTTGTCCTCTTAGTGCCCGCCATTTTCTTTTTGCTTCAGCAGGGCGCGCGGACGGGATGGCTCACATGGGAGCGCGAGACCATTGCGGTTATTGCGCTGCTTACGCTCCTCGTTCCCGGCCCTTCAGTGCAGTTTGGTGTATCCGTGAGCTTCATCACCTGCGCCCTGGTCGGATGGAGCGTTTTCCGCCGCGTGCGCTATGAGTTTTCGGCTGGGAGCGATGAGGCGACGGTCCAGATCGCGGCGCCTCAACCGGCTGCGCAATAAGCCCGTTTTTCATCCATTGCAGCTGACCTCGCGTTGCGGCGTCCATATGACCCTTCGCAAAACCGATCGCGCGCGCTAAGTCAGCCGCATGAGTAAAACCGACGACGCTCCTTACGAACTGTTCAAGCAGGCGCTCGCCACCACGGCGAAGGCGATGAGCCAGACGCGTGACGTCGAAGTGTCGTTCGCGGGCGATGGCCCACGCGCCGAAGCCGAGCGGCTCATCCTACCGCCGCCGCCGCGCGATCTCGCCCCAGAGCTGGCGGCGCGTGCACGCGGAGAAGCTGACGCAACGGCGCTCCGCATGGCGCACCATGATCCGGTCGCCCATGCCAAAGCACGGCCTGACACTGAAGTCGGTCGGCAAGTCTATGAGGCCGCTGAACGCGCGCGGATCGAGAGCATTGGCGCGCGTGCCATGGATGGCACAGCCGACAATCTCGATGCTGTGCTTGCGGATCGCTGCGAGAAAGCTGGTTATTCGCGTATGGACGACCGGCAAGAGGCCCCTCTGGCACCTGCTGTGGAGTTCCTGCTCCGTGAGCGTTTGACGGGCCGAGCCCTGCCCAAGCAGGCAGAAGGCATTGCCGCGCTTTGGCGTGATGAGGTCAATCAACGCGGCGCCGACACGCTCGACCGCCTGATTGAACAATTGCATGATCAAGAAGCCTTCGCCAAAACCATTCAAGAGCTGATCCGAGATCTGACCAAAGGCAATGAAGTCAGCGACGATCAAGGTGAACAGGACGAAGAGTCCGAAGAAGACGCCGAGCAAAACAATCAAGAAAACTCATCCGAGGATGGCGAGTCTGGGGAAGAAACCCAAGGCGCGACCATGGAGGAGATCGACGCGAGCGACACCGAAGACATGGAAGGCGAAGAGACCAATGTCTCCGTCGACGCCGATGTCGATATGGACGCCGACGACAATCCAGAAGACACCGATGATGGCACAAAGCCGCTGCGGCCCAATTTCCGGGACGGTGATGACGCTCAGCGCTTCCAGTATAAAGCTTTCACCACCGCCAATGACGAAGTCGCTCAAGCCGTTGATCTTTGTGACCCAGAAGA
>CAYNUI010000165.1:0-5792 GCA_964400185.1 uncultured Hyphomonas sp. | reverse complement strand
TCGCTCGGCGCGTAGACGCGCGTTCGGCGGAGCGCGAGTTCCGCGGTGCTTTTGTTCGCCTCTGCGCTGCCAAGCCTCGCCTTCGCCGCTTCGATTTGAGGAATTCGGGCGGCGAGCTCATTCACTTCACGACCAGGATAGAGTTCTTGCCATTCCCGGCGCGCGATCTCTGCCTCTGCTTCTAATTGCTGGAGGTCTGACTTTGCTGCAGCGACTTCGGCTTGCGCGCTTTGCACCGTCAAAAGGTAATCGGCGCGATCAATCTCGAACAGCAAGTCGCCTTTTTTGACTTCGTTACCTGCTCTGAAGGTCGGACTGACGCGTTTGATCTCGCCAGAAACCTGCGCGCTAACCGCAATCTCTGCGCTGGATTGGACCGTACCGTTGACCCGCACTTCCGGGCGATAATCGATCTCCTCAATCTCCGCGACGCGGATCGACACAGCACCCTGGTCCCGCAAATCCGCGATCCGCGGTGCTGATTTTTGCACCTGATTGTTGAGGATTGCAGACATTCCAATCGCGGCCGCGATGACCGCAACCACGAAAGCAAGCTGAATGATACCTGCCGCCAGGTTGCCGCGCATCCAACCCTTTGACGACGTTTCAGGGTGATCCATACTCACGCTCCAAAATAATGACTGACCGGTCAGTTATTTCGAAATAGCAGGTTTTCAATGGGTGTTGCGTGAACTTTTTGTCGCAATTTCATTCCGACTCTGTTTTGGCTCTCTACGCACGCCGAACCAGAACGGATTGGAACTCTCATGACCCATAGGCCTTTGACCCCGCCCTATGATTTCGATGACCTGCTTCACATCATGCGGGCATTGCGGACACCTGAGACGGGTTGTGCGTGGGATTTGGAGCAAAGCTTTGAGACGATCGCGCCCTATACGATTGAAGAAGCCTATGAGGTGAATGACGCCATTGAGCGAAAAGATATGACTGACTTGGCGGATGAGTTGGGTGATCTGCTCCTTCAAGTCGTGTTCCACGCCCAAATCGCGTCAGATGAAGGCCACTTCACCATTAATGACGTTACGCAGGCGATTTCTGAAAAAATGGTTCGGCGACACCCACATGTCTTTGGAGACGAGACCCAGCGCTCATCGAACGAACAAACTGCAGCTTGGGAGACGATCAAAGCTGAGGAACGCGCCAACAAAACTGCGGAAGACCCAAGTGCGCTTGCGGGCATTGCCACTGCCCTGCCCGCTCTAATGCGCTCGGAGAAACTCCAAAAACGCGCGGCCAGAACAGGCTTCGATTGGACCGATCCCAAGGACATATTCGCTAAACTCAACGAAGAGATGGGCGAAGTCCGAGACGCCGTCGAAGAAGCTGATCCTGCCCATATCGAAGAAGAGATCGGCGATCTTCTCTTTGTCGCGGTCAATCTCGCACGGCGTTTGGAGATCGATCCAGAACTCTCACTCAGAAAAGCCAACGCTAAGTTTGAACGGCGTTTTCGCGGCATGGAATCAAAAGCCAAGGCCCAGAATTTGGACTTTGCATCGCTCTCGCTCGACCAGCAGGAATCTCTTTGGCAGGCAGTCAAAGCCGACGAAAAATCTAATAAAAAGAGCGCTTAAACGATGTACCCGAGCGCATAAGCGCGCATTACAGCGCTAACACGATCGGTGACATCCAGCTTCTCGAAGATCCGCTTCAAGTGCGTGTTGATCGTGTTCACAGAGACATTCAATGTCTCCGCGATCACGTGACTGCTCTTGCCGCGAGCAACGATATTGATGATCTCAAGCTCGCGGCTCGACAAGGTTCGGGCGCTCGTATCCTCGCGGTACATGAGATCACACAGCTTCAAATAAGCTGTCTGTGAAATGGAATGCAGCAGCATCATCTCTTTCTCAGAATAGGTCCGGCCTGAGGTCCCACTGAAGCAGAAATAGCCATTGCGAAAGAGTGGCCCAAACACCGGAACAACGACGCCATCGCCCAACGGCTCAATCATTTGCTTGAAAGAGTCTATTTGCGGAGACTTCGGATCCAGTAGTTGAGAAACTTCGGACCATTGAAAGGGCTTGGGAGAGTTCACCGAGGCGTGCAGGAACGCATCGAGATACCCCGGTGAGCTTTGCAGTGCCTGCTCAAGATCAGCGCTGAACATTGATGTTTTTGAAAAGAAAACAACCGGCTCGGCCGCGGCACCGTTTGGAAAACACCGGCAACAGGCACCATACATGCCGGTCGAGGCACAAACCTCATCCATAATGCTCCAGACTTGGTCGCCCGTTTGCGCTTGTTGGATACGGGATGAAATCGCAGACAATGAAACGTCGAAGTTCGACCGTGAAGGCTGTTCGTGCTCCGAATGCCGCAGATTTGTTGCCCGCTCCACTGTGCTCATCCCTGTCATCCCTGCCCCGAACTCGTCGCGCGAAAAAGCGCACGCGAGTCCTGTTGTCCGACTATGCTGTCAGATAGTTCATGAGACTGCAAGCACTCACAACCGTAGCGTTCGTTGACCGATATCGAGTGAGCTTGATTCGAAACCGAGGCTAGAGCTTGGTTTCCATATATGCGCGGCGCAGAGCTGCTTCGGCAATGGCAAGCGACTCTTCCAGCTCTAACCGGGTTTCGGTGGTGAGCTTTGGCTGCAAATCAATGGCGTCCCGCAAGCCTTCCAAACAATCCGCAAGCAACTCCAAATTGTCCGACTGGCCGCCGACAGAATGGAGAGAAACGTTTGGCTGAAAGTTGAATTTGGAGAGCATAAGTCACGTCCGCCTCTGACTGATTTTAGACCATAGCGCGAAAATTCGATTCGCCTGTCACTCAATTCTGTGACGAAAAAACGCCGAGCAATCTGCCCGGCGTTTTCTCGATCTTAGACGATCTGAAGTCTGAATTAGACTTTGTAGTACATGTCGAACTCGACAGGGTGTGGGTGAAGCTGAAGACGCTCAACCTCTTCCTGCTTAAGCTCGATATACGCATCGATTTGATCGTCATCAAATACGCCGCCCTTCTTGAGGAAGTCCCGGTCAGCATCGAGCGCTGCCAGAGCTTCACCGAGAGATCCACAGACTTGTGGGATCGCTGCTGCTTCTTCTGCTGGCAGGTCATACAGGTCTTTGTCCATCGCATCGCCCGGGTGAATCTTATTCTCAATCCCGTCGAGGCCCGCCATGAGCAGACCTGCGAAGGCGAGGTATGGGTTCGCCGTTGGATCCGGGAAACGAGTTTCGATACGTTTCGCTTTTTCGCCGGTGCCGAAAGGAATACGGATAGAAGCCGAACGGTTACGGGCAGAATAAGCAAGCATAACTGGCGCTTCGAAGCCTGGAACCAAACGCTTATAAGAGTTGGTCGATGCATTGGTCAGAGCATTCAGCGCGCGGGCGTGCTTAATGATACCGCCAATGTAGTAGAGGCAGGTCTCAGACAGACCCGCATATTGGTCGCCCGCAAAGGTTGGCTTGCCGCCAGACCAGATAGACTGGTGTACGTGCATGCCTGACCCGTTATCGTTGAAGTATGGCTTCGGCATGAAGGTCGCCGTCTTGCCATAGCTCGCAGCAACATTGTGGATAACGTACTTATAGAGCTGCAGGTTGTCCGCCATTGTGACGAGCGTGTTGAACTTCATGCCAAGCTCGTGCTGAGCCGGCGCCACTTCGTGGTGGTGCTTTTCTGGCTCGAGGCCAAGCTCGCCCATCACTGACAGCATTTCTGAACGCATGTCTTGCTCAGAATCGACAGGTGGCACTGGGAAGTAGCCGCCTTTTGGACCTGGGCGGTGACCCATATTGCCCATTTCGTAGACTTTGCCCGTGTTGGCTGGCAGCTCGGTTGAGTCGAAGCTGTAGCCGGTCATGTGTGGCTCAGTGTTCCAACGCACGTCGTCGAACACAAAGAACTCTGCTTCTGGGCCAAAGTAAGCGGTGTCACCGACGCCGGTTGACTGCAAATAGGCTTCTGCCTTCTTCGCCGTCATCCGTGGATCGCGATTGTACGCTTGACCCGTGATCGGATCGAGAATGTCGCACATCACAGCCAGCGTCGTTTGCTGGAAGAATGGATCAATCTTCGCCGTTTCTAGGTCCGGTGCCAGATTCATGTCGGACTCGTTGATGGCCTTCCAACCGGCAACAGATGACCCGTCAAACATTTGGCCTTCAGCAAAGAAGTCCTCGTCGACCATGCTTTTGTCAAAGGTGACGTGCTGCATCTTACCGCGTGGGTCTGTAAAGCGAAGGTCGACGAACTCAACGTCATGATCCTTCATCATTTTCAAAATTTTATCGGCCATATAGCCCTCCAGTTTCTTCCTGTCTGAAATTACGTTGACGCTTAAAGGGCGCCATCACCTGTCTCTCCGGTTCGGATCCGTACGGCTTCGCCAACGTCCGAAACGAAAATCTTTCCGTCGCCAATTTTGCCGGTTTGGGCCGCTTTCGAAATCGCCTCGATGGCGCCTTGGACGCCTGAGTCTGCGACAACCGCTTCGACTTTAAGCTTAGGAAGGAAATCGACGACGTATTCTGCGCCACGATAGAGCTCAGTGTGTCCTCGCTGACGTCCAAAACCCTTGGCCTCAACAACCGTCATGCCTTGCACGCCGACTTCGTGGAGCGCCTCTTTCACGTCGTCCAGTTTGAACGGCTTAATGATCGCTTCGATCTTCTTCATACCCGCAACCCTTCCCAAATCTTGCAGTGGTTAATAATTGCCCCCGAATAGGACGCCAACCAATCGGACGCGATAGCGCAACTGCGGCGGGTACACCCCAAGCCCACTCCTGCCCAAGAACTCACCACCCGTGCCCCAAAATCACGCACAAAGAAATTCCAGAATCGTGACGCAGGCGTCATTGTTTGTTTGGGCCGCTTCTGATAGGATCATAAGTCTGCAAGGAGACACTCTTATGACCCGCCCGGTTCCCTTCATTGATCCAAATCGTCCGAAACCGAAGCGACGTCCGCTGAAGGCGTGGCGGCATATGCAGAAACTCATCGCGGACAAGGAAGATACCGAACAAGTCTTCCATATCATCGAAGCGCTCAATGGCGGCTCGACGCGACGGGACTTCGTGCGTTTTATGAAATCAGAAACGGGCCGCAAACTTCTTGAGGAACGAAAGTTCCTCCCGGACCTTCTGGATGATCACACGCCCTTGAAGTCACTCCCACTTGGGACGGTTGGACGAACTTATGTCGACTTCATGCAGCGCGAAGGCTTAACCGCCAACGGCCTGGTTCAAGAGAGCCTCGCCCACCGAGAAAAACACGAAGTCTTCGATGATGACTTGCTCTGGTACATCAACCGTCTGCGCGACACACACGATATGTACCACGTCCTGACCGGATATGGCCGCGATGCGCTCGGAGAAGCTGCACTTCTCGGCTACACGCACAGCCAGCATGGCGGCGCGGGCGTAAGCTTTATCGCCTTCATGGGCGCGCGCCAGATCGCGAAAGAAGCCCCGAAAGAAGCCCGCGTCAAAGAAGTCCTGGCGGAAGGACGACGCAATGGCAAAGCCGCTAAACGGATTATCGAACAAGACATTATCTCATTGCTCGAACAGCCGATCGACGAGGTCAGAGCACGCCTCAACATCGCCGAACCGCTGCTCTACAAAAAAGCGCTGAAAGTCTTTCAGTCATACGGGCAAGACCCGCAGCTCGTCGCCGCATGATCTATCTTATTCGCCACGGCGAAGCCGCCGCGAGTTGGGGGGAACACCCGGATCCCGGTCTCTCTGAGCAAGGCAGTCTGCAAGCAGATGCTGTCGCCAAAAAGCTGATGGGATTTAAGATCTCAAACGC
>CAYNUI010000164.1:0-5800 GCA_964400185.1 uncultured Hyphomonas sp. | reverse complement strand
GGACCTTCGTTCAGGTCGACGACATCGACCGTGAAGGTCTCGGACGTCGAAAGGCCTTCGCTATCTGTCGCGATCACTTCGACATCAATCGAAGCGGCTTCTTCATGGTTGAGGCTCACACCATCGGCCAGGCGAAGCTCGCCATCAACGACCTCAAACCGGTCATCGGAAACAGTGTAAGTCACGCTATCGCCAGCGTCTGGATCGAAGGAAGACAAGGTGCCGACGACGGCGCCCGCCTCATTCTCCGAAACGCTCGAACCATCGAGCGAGAGATCCGTCGGGCCTTCGTTTAGATCTGCAATTGTGACCGTGAACGTCTCGCTTGTGGACAGTCCGCCTTCATCGGTGGCGGTGACCGTCACATCTAGCGCATCGACTTCTTCATGATTCAGGCTGACACCCTCAGCCAGGCGCAGCTCGCCATCGACCACTTCAAAGCGCTCATCCGAAACAGTGTAAGTGACGCTGTCATCCGCGTCGGGATCGAAAGAGGACAGTGTGCCGACGACTGCGCCAGCATCATTCTCAGCAAACGTGTCGCCGTCGAGAGCCAAATCGCTCGGCGCCTCATTCACATCGAGCACATCAATTGAGAAGGTTTCGCTCGTCGTCAGACCTTCGCCATCCGTGGCTGTGATCGTGACGTCGATCGCGGAGGCGTCTTCGTGGTCGAGGCTAACGCCGTCAGCGAGGCGAAGCTCACCATCAACAATTTCAAAGCGCTCGTCGGACACCGTATAAGTCACGGTGTCGCCAGAATCTGGGTCGAACGAGGATAGCGTGCCGATGACCGCGCCAGGCGCATTCTCCGCCACCGCGCTGCCATCGAGCTCAAGTCCATACGGCGCCTCATTGATGTCAACGACATCGATCGAGATGGTTTCGACCGTTTCAACACCATTGGCATCTGTCGCCGTGACCTCAACTTGGATCGCGCTCGCGGTTTCAAAATCAACCGCAACCCCTTCAGCCAGGCGCAAGACGCCATCGACCACTTCAAACCGATCGTCCGATACGGTGTAAGAGATAGTCTCGTCTGCGTCATAGGACGCGAGCGTCCCAATCACCGCGCCTTCGACGTTCTCCGGAAGCGTTGCTGCGTCGAGGTCTGCATCACTGCCGATCAGTTTTGTTGCAGGATCGCCAATCTCCAGCGCTTCAGGCTGAGCCTCGGAGGTGAGGAGGTCAGCTTCAGGGCTGGTGCCGAAGTGCAAGTTGGCCATTGCCATCTCGCCACCCTCTTCGGACAAGGTCACGTCAACCTGATCGTTGACGGCGTCGATCTTTTTGGATCCGCCAGTGTCGCCGAACGTTACGCTCGGGTCTTGAACGTCTGTTGTTTTTGGGGCCGCTGTATCGTTTGTTTTATCAGCCACAATCCACCTCACGAAATTTCATTCGGAGGATCTATACCTTATAGGCGCATAATTATTCGATAAGTCAGAGCAAAAATACAACCCTGGGTTTTAACGCTTAATACACCTTTTACTTTGGCACCAAACATCCCTCAAACACCAATGTTTACGGGTCTTTCAGAACGACAGAAAGAGTGTCCCCATCCATTAAACTGTCATCATTCGCAGTGAAGCGTCAGTTTTTTCAGCATTCCATTCAACTTGAAGTTTGATTTTAACCATAATTAGAACTTTCAACCCTAAGACGATCCCACAAGAATTCTACCGAATAAGGGTGCGGGTCTGTGAAGCGGGACAGTCAAACAAAAGACAATAAATTAAACCCACTGGCCGCGATTTTTCGCAGTCAGCACAGCGCTATTGAAGAGCCGAAATTGCCGGCTTCTGTCTATGTCAGCTCGGCCTTTATAAACGTGCTCGGACTCGCATTGCCGCTAACTATATTGCACGTTTATGATCGGGTTTTGCCCAACCAGGCCTTCAACACGCTAACCATGTTGGTCTTCGGTTTGATTACCGCCGTCATCCTAGACACGGTTCTCAAGATCGCGCGCGGTGAAATTATGGGTTGGCGCGCGGCCTCTTTTGCGCATCGCCAATCCGTCGACGCGATGGCGCGGTTGATGTCTGCTAAAGCTAGCGCGGTGCAAAGCGCGCGCGCCAGTTCAACGATTTCGCAGCTGCGTGTGCTGACCGAGATGGCGGATTTCCATGGAAGTTCGGCCCGCCTCATGCTGATCGACATTGCCTGGGCCCCTGTGTTTGCGATCGTGATCACAGTCATTGCAGGGCCACTCATCGCTGTGCCGATTGTCTTCTTGTTGGGCTTTATCGCTTACATCTCTACGCAGACCCGCAAGCTTCGCAAAATCATCGACGAGCGCGAAGCCATCGAAGAGCGCAAATACGATTTCATGCTCGAGACTTTGCAGACCATGCAAACGGTCAAGTCATTGGCAATGGAACCTCTGATGATGCGCCGGTTCGAGCGTCTGCAATCGGCGAGCAGCCACGGCTTGCAGAAAAATGTTCAGGCCTCTCAGACCATCGGCCAAGCCGGTGGCCTATTCGTGCTCTTGATGACCATGGCGGTCGTATTCTTTGGCGCGCTTATGGTGATCAATAACGCGCTGACAATTGGTGCGCTCGCCGCTTGCATGTTGCTGTCATCGCAAATGATGCAACCAATCATGCGTTCAATCCAAGCCTGGAGCGCGATCATTCAAAACGATCATCGACGGGCAGAAGTTGAAAAGCTGTATGAGCACATCGCTCACCACCCAGCACACATTCCGCCAGTGGTACGCCACCAGCCTCAATTTGAGCCTGCGGCTATCCATATTCGCGACCTCGCCGTGGGCGGAGATGACCGCCCTGTCGTCTTCCAAAACGTCACCGCACATATCAAGCCCGGCGCGTTCATTGGTGTGAAAGGCGCAGATGGCAGTGGTCGCAGTGTCCTCTTGCGTTGCGTCATGGGCGAGATCACGCCGCGCGACGGTCTCGTCCTTGTCGGCGACTCTGTCGCCGGACAGAGCGAGGCTCGGATCTCCTATGTCGGGCAAGTTCCACAGCTCTTCCACGGCACGATCTTAGACAATCTCACATTGTTCGGCACCTACACCGCGGAAGACGCACGCTGGGTGGCGGAACTGACCGGCCTGTCAGGCGAGATCAACCGTCTTCCAGATGGATTTGATACGCCGCTTCACGGCAGCGCGTCGCCAGAACTTTCAGCGGCCTTCTCACAATTGATCTGTGTGGCACGCGCGATCGTCAGCAAGCCGGCTGTCCTTCTTCTCGACGCTTCCAATAGCGGCCTAGACGCGAAGACAGAGACCGCCTTCATGAACATGCTGCAGCGCCTCAAGGGCAAGATGACCATTCTCTTGGTTACACCACGCCCTTCCATGCTGCGCACGGCCGATCAAGTTCTCGAACTTTCAGAAAATACCGGACGCCTGGTGTCCCCTTCAGATGCGTTGAGCCCATTCGGCGCGGTTACGGAGAAAGCGTCCTAATGTCTAAGACCAATTCTTCCCCAGAACAGACATTCGAGGCGGCTCCGAACAAGGTTCAGGATCTGCGCAATCGCATTGCCTCTGAATTCGGCGGCCAGAAACGCGCACCAACTCGTATTCGCGAAGAGGACAGCCTGCGCAGCGTTCGCTATTTCCTCGAATGCATTGGCTGGTCAGGCACAAACCGTCGCTTCTTTGAGGCGCAGCCTTATATCGACCCAGTCAACGAGGTGAACGGTCTACGCACCTTGCTGTTCAAGCTCGATTTCTCGACCACTTTGGGCCGCGCCGAAACGACAAAGCTGCGCCCGGAATTCTTGCCTTGCTTCCTGCTGGACCAAGACCGCCGTTTGCATGTCGTTCGCCGGTTCGACAAGTCTGGCAAATGTGTGGTGTTCAATCCAGATACGGACGCGTTGGAACTGCGCGACCCGAAAAGCTTGCGCGGGACGCTGATTTTCCCAGAGCTGAAAGCTCAGCCGCAAGCGAACCGCCCAGCCACGAAATGGACCTCAATCGCGTTCAGAGCCTTTGGCAAAGACTTGCGAATGATTTCTCTGGTCAGTTTCGTCGTCAACATGTTCATGCTGGCGCTGCCCATCTACATCATGAACGTCTATGACAAAGCGATCGGCACGGGTGCGACCGACATTTTGATGTGGCTGACCGTTGGGGTCTTGCTGATCATCTTAGCTGATCACGCTCTGAAGCTGATCAAAGCTAAATTGCAAGCGCGCCTAGCCGCACGGCTCGATCAGCAGGCCAGCACGGCGATCTTCCGCCAGCTCATGTTTCTCCCGCTCGCCTTCGTCGAAAATTCCGGCATCGGCGATCAGATGACCCGCATCCGTCAAATGGGTGCGTTCCGCGATGCCTTCACCGGCGCGCTGATCAATGCCATCTTTGACTTGCCGTTTTTGGCGCTGTTCCTGCTCGCCATCTACTTTGTGGCCGGACCGCTTGTCTTCATTCCGCTCGTCCTCATGGCCGTGTTTGGGGCTCTGGCGGCTTGGATTGTTCCGGCGAGTAAACGTGCTGTGAGCGAGATCGGCCAGGCCAAGAATGAGCTACAGAATCTCTCGATTGAGATGGTTAGCCATCAAGCGCAAATCCAATATCTCGGTTGCCAAGCGGTCTTTCTTGAGCGTTTTCGCGAGGCCAGCGCCCGGTCGGCTGCGGCGACCCTGAAGATGCGCCAATTCAACCTCTTCACTGAAACCGTGGCGCAAGGATTGGTCACCGTTTCTGGCGTCGCTACGCTGGCAATCGGAACCGTAATGGCCGCTTCTGGAACCCTCAGCGCTGGTGCCTTGATCGCGTGTATGGCGCTTGCCTGGAAAGTGCTCAATCCAATCCGATCGATGTTCCTGTCCAGCATGGTGCTCGGCCAAACGGTTCAAAGCTTCAATCAGATTGATCGACTAATGGGCATCAAAACCGAGCGCGTACCCGAAAAGGCGCCTTCGATTTCTCATACCTTCTCGGGCGAGATTGAGTTTGATCGTGTCGCTTTCCGTTTCAACAGCAAACGCGAACCGGCTCTGCGCCAAATCTCATTCAAAGTTCAGCCAGGCGAATTCATCGTGATTTGCGGACCGTCTGGTGCTGGTAAAACAACCGCCCTGAAAACGCTGCTGGGTTTGTATCAGCCACAAGCCGGATCCATCCGTGTGGACGGGATTAATCTGCGCCAGGTTAATCTCGGCGCGTGGCGTCAAAGTGTCGGTACCGCGCTGGAGGTTCCTGACTTTTATCACGGTAGCATCACGCAGAATCTGCGGCTCGCTCATCCTGAGGCCACCAAAGCCGATATTGAGGCGATTGCGATGCGCTTTGGGCTGAACCGCTATTTCGGTGACGTCCTTCCGGAAGGTCTTGAGACGCGTATGAGCCGCCGGAACATGGCGACTTGGCCAGATGCTTTGAAGAGCCGCGTGGCCTTGTGCCGGGCCTTCTTGAAGGAAGGCGCAATCCGAGTTCTGGATAACCCCGCTGACATGCTCGATCATGATGGTGAAAACGCCCTTCGAGCTGAGCTCAATCGGGCGCGCGGCACCTCAACCATCCTCATGAGCACGCATCGCCCAAGCCTGATGCGTCTGGCGGATAAAGTCTTGTGGATCGAAGACGGCATGGTCGCTGGCTTCGACACACCCGACGAAATCGTCCCGAAATTTATGGCGACCTATTTCGCCAAACCGACTGCAAATACCGCTCAATCAGGGAGCAAATCATGACGACCCAAGAACTCGAAACGATTAGCAAGCGTACCCAGCTCGCCGTTCCGATCGAATTGGAAGAAGGCCCCGATCCGATCTTTTCTCGGATGCTCGTCTTTACGATTTGCGGATTGATTTTCGC
>CAYNUI010000163.1:4069-5812 GCA_964400185.1 uncultured Hyphomonas sp. | reverse complement strand
GCCCTGCAAGCCCAAGAGGTCGATGCGTTGGCGGTTGCGGCATCCGGCGGCGCAATCAACTAAGCGACCCAGCTTACGTCTTGAAAGATCGGCCGCCTTGGCACATCTAAACGTCTGATATTGGCGAAAAGAAAGGCCGCGTCGGCCCTATGTTTATCCAGACTGAACCTACTCCGAACCCGGAAACGCTGAAATTCCTGCCGGGCCAAGAAGTGACCGGTACGACCGGGCCTTATGATTTTGCTTCGATTGATGAGGCTGGCACCAGCCCACTCGCCCAAGCACTGTTCCAGGTGCAGGGGGTCGTGCGCGTTTTCTTGGGGAGCGACTTTATCTCGCTCACAAAGGATGCGGACAGCGACTGGGTACACGTTCGCCCAATGGCACTCGCGGCGATTATGGATCATTTTGTGGCCGGCTTGCCGGTTATGGCGACGGGCGCTGCGGCGTCTGCCGCGCACGAGGAAGGCGCGTCTGCCGACGACTATGAAGGCGAAGCTGCAGAAATTGTTGGCGAGATCATTGAACTGATTGAAACGCGCGTCCGCCCCGCTGTCGCGCAAGATGGTGGCGATATTATCTTCCATCGTTTCGAGCCAGAGTCCGGCATCGTTCACTTGTCGATGCGCGGTGCCTGTGCCGGGTGTCCGTCCTCAACAATGACGCTCAAGCAAGGCATCGAGAACATGCTCAAGGCCTATGTGCCAGAAGTGACGGCGGTCGAAGCGGCGCTTTAATCACGCTCGCCGCTTGACTTCCCTGCCGCCGATACGCGAAGCGGCGGGATGAGTTCGGACGTTTTTCCCATCTTTCTTTGCCTGCTGTCTGCGGTGACGGTCGCAGCGACGAACTTGTTTGTGAAACGCGGCGGGGATGTTCTTTCGACCCGGATGATCGTGTCGATTGCAATGGCACTGAGCGTGGTTCCGTTCGTGCCCTTTGTGTCGCTGCCAACCCCCACGGTCTGGGGCGCGCTTGCCATCTCGGTCGTTGTCCACTGGTTCTATCAATTTGCGATGATACGCGCCCTGCACCGGGGCGACTTGTCTTTGGTGTTTCCGGTCATGCGAGGGCTGGCACCGCTTCTCACCGCGATTACGGCGACTGTGTTTTTAAGCGAAACACCCAGTCTCCTTGGTTGGGCCGGCCTGCTCATAGCCACTGGAGCGCTGATCGTCTTCGCTCTGCCAGAACAGCGGGGGGGTAAGCATCCTCCGGTTCAGAAAGCAGCTTTGGTTTGGGCGATGATCACTGCTCTAGGCATTGCGCTTTATTCCGTCGCGGACGCCAATGGCAGCCGGCTTGCTGCCGGGCATGAGACGGTCTTTACCTTCGTCGTTTGGTTGTTCTTGCTCGATTGGATCGGCATTACGACGGCGATGTTTTGGACCCGGCGCGGACGCATTTGGGAAGGCATCGCGCCTCAAATCCGAGATGGTACAATTGGCGGCCTATTGGGCACGATATCTTACGGCGCGGCGCTCTGGGCATTTACCTTGTCAGAGGCTGCGAATGTTACGGCGATCCGTGAAACCTCGGTTGTGTTCGGGGCGATCTTTGGAGCCGTCTTCCTGAAAGAGGCGTTTGGGCCGAGACGCATTGCGGCAGCGAGCGTGCTCGCCATTGGTTTGATGATGCTGGAATTTGCGCCTTAACCCTGTCTTGGCACGCGCAGTGCTAGAGCCAGGACATGAAACTATTGCGCCACCTTGCCGGCTATTTACCGGTCCAAATCGCAAGCGG
>CAYNUI010000163.1:0-3969 GCA_964400185.1 uncultured Hyphomonas sp. | reverse complement strand
ATTGCCAGAATACCTCTCCATCTTGCCTTGGATCGCGATATTGGCGCCGATCAACACGCTCACCCAAATGGCGTTGGAATCGCATCGCGCGAGCCAGCGCGTGGGGCGCTACGCCTTAATCGAGACAACACGCCTCTTGGGAGGATTCCTGTTCGGCGCTCTCATCGCCTGGCAAACCGGCTTCGGCGCCGCGGCGCCATTTGTCGGCATGGCCATTGCCGGGGTTTTCTGGGCGCTCTCCGAAACGCGCTGGCTTTTCAAACAAGCAGAAGGTGGAGCGACCGACGCGACCCGGCGGCGGGCCTATCTCAAATATGGTGTGCCGATCGCTGCGGCTTTGGTGCTCGATATTGTGCTCTCCGCGGCGGACCGGTTTCTCATCGCGCTTTTCTTAGGTGAAGCGGCGGTTGGGGAATATGCCGCGGGCTACGGCGTGGCAGACAAAACCGTCCTTTTGCTTTGCGCTTGGGCGGCGATGGCCGGTGCCCCTTTGATTATGGCCGCATATGAAGAAGGCGGGCGGGACGCAGCGGCTGAGGAGTCTGGCGGGCTGATCCGCGCGCTCCTCTGCCTGGGCATCCCAGCGGCGACGGGCCTCGCCTTGGTGGCCACACCATTGGCGGAGGCGATGATTGGAGAAAGCGTACGCGAGGGCGCGCGCCAGATCATTCCTTGGATCGCTTTTGCTGGGCTGCTGAACGGCCTAATCATTCACTACTATTCTGAAGCCTTCCAACTGGCTCATCGGACGACTGAGCAGGCTTTGCTTATGCTCCTACCAGCCGGAGCGAACATCGCACTCAATCTGGTGTTCATCCCGCAATTTGAACTGATGGGCGCGGTCATCGCGACGCTGGCAAGCTACGGTCTAGGTGTTGTCCTCCTCGCGCTGCGCGGTCGTCGCCTGATCGCATTACCGTTGCCGCTTATGGAGCTCCTCAAGATCAGCCTTTCTGCGCTCGCCATGTGGCCGGTTGTGATGCTGATCCCGACTTGGGGCGGTTGGCCTGAATTGATCGCGAAAGCGCTGGCAGGCGCAACTGTCTATCTCATCCTGGCTTTGTTGCTTGACGCTGGCGGCGCACGCGGCTTTGTGAGCGAACGGTTGAAATCCAGAGGACACGCATCTGCGTAAGACCTTAATATGAGCGAACAACAAAACGATCTCGGCACAGCGGCCGATAAAGCCAATCAGATTTGGGCGGACTTGGTTCCGGTCATTGGCTTCATCCTGGTCTACAATGTGATGCGCAACATCTCGATCAATGACACCTGGGCGAGCCCGGACACGGCGCTCTATTGGGCGACCGGTGTGTTGATCGTGGCCACGCTTTGGGCTGTTTCGAACTATCTCCGCAAGGGTGAGGATGTCCCGCTTTTCTTAGTGTTTACGGCGACCATCGTCGGTGGGTTTGGCCTGCTCGGGATTGTGCTTCAGGAAAAATCCTTCCTCTATATCAAACCGACCATCCAGCAGCTCTTCCTGGCGGGGATCATCTTTGGTAGCCTCGCAATGGGTCACAATATTTGGAAAGTGATGTTCGATAAGGTTTTTGACCTGCCGGACTTTGCGTGGCGGACACTGGCCATTCGCTGGGCGCTCTTCTTTGTCGCGATGGCGGTTTGGAACGAGTTTCTATGGCGCTACTTCGCGCCAGGGTTTGAAGAACCACTGCGCGTTCTTGGTGCGACCGTGGCGCCAGCTGGAAGTTATGAATTTTTAGGCCTGACCTTTGGATCGCGTGATGCCGAAGATGTTTGGGCCAATTGGAAGCTCGGCAATATGGTCATCACGTTTGTATTCGGCGCGGCAAACGTACCGTACACCCTCAAGCATTTGCGTGAACCGGAGGCCGCTTAGCGCGTCAGAGCATCGGTTCCGGGCGGATTCGCGAAAGGTGCGAAAGCGTCCAAATCACGGGTTTCCGCATAATGGGTGAGCGCCCAAACGACCGTCGGAAAGGCTAATTCCGACCACGGAATGTCTTTCCACTCAACGAGTTTCACATCTTCGCTTTCAGGACCGACGCCAAATCCACCCTTTAAGTGGGCCCGGAACATGACTTGGACCTGACCGATCCGTTGCACGGAGTAGACAGCGAGCAGACGATCAATTTCAATGTTCGCGAGCGCTTCTTCCTGCGCTTCGCGCATGGCGGCTTCTTCAACAGATTCTCCGAGTTCCATGAAACCGGCCGGCAAGGTCCAGAACCCTTTTCGAGGTTCAATCGCGCGCTTGCAGAGCAAGATCTTGTCATCCTTCAATACGACCGCTCCGGCGACGATTTTCGGGTTTTGATAGTCGATGAATTCGCAGCGCTGACAGACCCGGCGCTCTTTGTCGTCGCCCGGTGGGATTTCCAGCGCAAAGTCAGGGCTTTGTTTGACTGTCATTTTTTTGTCAGGCTCTCGCTTTATGGGAGAATTCAATTGATCTGCACACGGTATGTTTGCTTTTAGTGTGGGGCAGGGGCTGGAATTGGAACTAAGGCGGCTAGGATGAGCAAGCAAGAGACGAATTCTGAATTTACGCTCGCGCGTTCTGTAACGCATTTACTGCATCGCGCACAGCAAGCGGCGGTGAATGAATCCGCAGCCGGGCTGGCCGATAAAGGCCTCACCATTCGACAGTTTGCCGTGCTTGCCGCCCTGAACGACGAAGATGGCCAGAGCCAGTCCAACTTGGTCGATGTGACTGGGATTGATCGCTCAACGCTCGCTGACATGGTCTCGCGTATGGAGAAGACTGGTCTCGTCCAGCGTGTGAAATCAAAAGAGGATGCACGGGCGAAAGCGGTGTCTCTGACCGAGGCCGGCAAGCAGGCCTTTGAAGGCGCGGCGCCGGAAGTTATGGAAGCCGATGAGATCCTGACCGAAGAGCTGCGCAAATCACGGCGCGAAAGCCTTCTCCTCTCTTTGGCCATCATTTCCGGTGACTATGAGGAAGAGGAAGAAGAGCCGCGCAAGTCCAAGAAGAAAAAGAAGAAGAAGAAAAAGAAGAAGAAATAGAGCTTCAGCCCTCTTCTTCCTCCTTCTGCAGGCGATCTAAGCGGGCCTTTGTCAGGTGCACGCGCAATAGGCTCAAGCCAATCATAAGCACGGGCAGAACGATACCGATGATTGTGATCGGCCAAACGTAAGCGGCATCATCTCCAAAATTTGGCATGGCCTAGCTGCCCTCCAGTTTAAGTGCGAGGGCGCGTTCGGCTTGTTGATCATACACTTCTGCGCGCATCAGCATCATAATCATCGCCGCTGCCAGCAGGCTATGACCGCCAAAGCCCCATAGGAGGTGCTGCAGGTAGATCCAATCCATGCCCGACCCTTCTTCACGCGGCTCTGGTGCGCCGATGCTGATCACGCTGGACGGTTGGTGGATGGTGGTGGTCTGCCACATATCGACCGAAACTTTGATGATTGGAACATTGACCATTCCGACCATGGCTAAAATGGCGGCGGCGCGCGCTGCTTTTTGCCGTGTCTCGAGCGCGGCGCGCAGCGCGATATAGCCCAAGAATAGGAAAAACAGCACCAGGACAGACATGAGGCGACTGTCCCCAAGAATGAGATTGTGCCACCCAGCACCCCATCCCTTTTGGCCCCATATCGAGCCGGTGATGAAGCACAGAGCCGTGTAGCCGGCGCCAATAGGGGCGATCGCACGCGCCGCGACATCGGCGAGCTCGTGACGCCAAATGTACCAAACGAAACTGCTCACCGCGAGCGCCGCATAGAGGCCCATACACAGCCAAGCCGAAGGGACATGCGTGAACATGGCGCGCATTAAATCGCCGCCTTGAGCCTCGTCCGGTGGAACCACAATCAGCCCATTGTAGAGGCTCCACGCCACCATGAGCAGGCCGAGCGCAAAACTGATCGGGATCGCGATTTTGGAAAAGCGCATGAACCGCAATGGATTGGCGAGGTAAGACAGCATGTTCGTCAAATACCCTTCCTCTACTCTGCCGC
>CAYNUI010000162.1:2528-5815 GCA_964400185.1 uncultured Hyphomonas sp. | reverse complement strand
GATCTGATCCAGGGTAAGGGTGAAAGGGTGGGGTAAGAGCCCACCGGGGCTTCGGCGACGCGGCCCGCATGGTAAACCCCGCCAGGAGCAAGACCGAATAGGGGGTGCGCATGGGCCGTCTTCAGCCTGCGCCCCGGGTGTGTCGCACCAGGCGTGCAGTAATGCGCGTCGCAGAGGAATGACTGCTGAACCCGTACGGGGGAACAGAACCCGGCTTACAGGCCGTCTGGACTTTTTACGCTACTGAGCCGCCCAAGCCTCTTTGTGGTCCGCCGTGTAGGTTTCGATCGAGCGTGGTTTTCTTCCGAGCAAAAACTCGATGTCGTTTGACGGACTGAAGGACATGCCCATGCGGATCGCGAAGGTCATCTCGGCATTCATTTCAGCGTACCATTGCTCCGCCCCTTGCGCGATCAAGGCGTCGCGCATGTCTTCGGGCGTAATGCCGACAAATGGAATGTCGCGGCCCAGCACTGCGCTGATCCGCGCTGCAGCTCCCGCAAAGGTCATCGCATCTGGCCCAGTTAATCGATAGGTGCGGTGCGCGTGCCCTGGTTCAGTGACGGCATTGATCGCGATTTCAGCGACGTCTCGGACGTCGACAAAGCTGGTTTTTCCAGGCCCCTCCGGGAATGCGACCATCCCCATGGCGACGAAGCCAGCGAAGTTCTGCATGAACCAATCGGGTCTTAGGAAGGTCCAATTGAGGCCTGCTTCGCGCACCACGGCTTCCAACTCGCCCGTCCGCTTTACGAAGAAAATCTCGCTATCCGGATCGCCTTCTGCGGAGAGCATGACAAACCGGTCCACTCCAGCGTCTTTGATCTGACCGGTCATGCGTTGCAGGTCGGCTTTAAATGCATCGCTTTGATTGGTGACCATATAGACGGCGCTGATCCCTTCGAGCGCCGCGTCGAACGCCGTTTCATCGCTGAAGTCGCCAAGCGCGGTCTCATATCCGTCGCGGCCAATCATGTCCGCGGCTTTGTCTGCATCGCGCACATAAATTCGGAAAGGGATCTCCTTCGCGATGAGTTGGCGAGCAATCTCGCTTCCGACATTTCCTGTCGCCCCTGTCACCAAGATCATGGCGGTCTCCTTTAATGTAATGTGGTGCGTGCGAACGGTGTGAGGCTGGTCACCAAGAGATGGCGTAGCGTTTCGATCGCGGCTTCGGTTGTAATTCTGTGTTGGGTGCGGTCGTCGCAAATCGCATTTGAGGCTGCGACGAGACCTCTGAAGAGAAGTTGCAAACGCGGGTGATCATCTTCGAGCACGGGCGCAAAGGCTTGAACGAAGCTATCGACATGACGGCTTTGCAGGGCACGACCCGCTCTGCGGGCTTCAGAATCCGCTTCCGCTGCAGCGGCGAGGGTCGTGGTGGCGGGCCCGGCCTCTATGGCGCAATTCACGTAGGCGGTGGCGACGATATCAGCGATGGCCGGGACTGTGGCAGGCGCCGCCGCGATTTTGGCTTCTGCGTCTGTTTCATAATACCGGCTGGTGTCTTCCAGCATGGCGATGAGCAGGCCGGACTTGGATTGAAAGTGGTCATACGCGATGGGCTTGCTGACCCCTGCGCGTTCGGCAAGAAGGGCGAGCGTTAGATCATCGGCGCCATCCGTTTCCAGCATGGCTTTCGCAACATCCAATAACTGCCTTTTTCGGGCGGTCTTGGAGAGACGCTTGCGTGTGTTCGAGCTGGTTTGAGTCAAGGAATAATTCTTACCTACTAATCGTAACTTACGAAAAGTAGGTAAGAATTATTCCTCATAGGTCAAGGTCTAAGGCCGAACAATTTGCGTTCGCGCCTACCGGCAACTACCGAAGCGATCGGGAGACGCCCCTGGACCACCGCGTAATCCCGGTGGATTCTCCCAATTTGTACCGGGACCGCCTATCCGACCGGGCGGGTTGTCATCGCGATCATACCAACAGCGCGCGGCTTGGTTCCACCACCCATAGCGGGCATGCCAATAGCCGTAATTTGGATTGTAATAATACCCGCCGGTGCGCGAGACAAAGCGGACCTTCGCGCCGCGCAAAGTCACAATCCGCCGATCTGGACTGGCGCCCGGGCCGCCGACGGGGCCGGGTGGGTTTTCCCAATTGGTTCCGGGTCCACCAACGGGGCCAGGAGGATTGTCATCTCGGTCATGTGCGCAAGCGGCAGGCACGACGGCGAAACATAAGGCTAAGAGCGGAAGTAGGCTGCGGTTCATGGGAGGTCCTCAAATCTGTTCTGTTTGAGGTGAAACGCGCTGTGTCGCTCAATCCGTCGTTTGGTGCTGACTCATGTGTCGCAGTTTTGCGTTTTCTCCATAACACCGAGCTGTTCAACGCGCCCTGTATCGTTGGCGACGTTGAAATAGATATTGCCATAGTCATAGGTCGTGCTGTCGGCTTTCGAGACGACGCAATCGGGCACACCAAACACAGCGCGCGTGGTGATTTGCTCAGCACCTGTTGAAATGCCTTCTGCGGTCCGGAACCGGCTGTCTTGGACGATGATCCAATAGACCTCGTCATGCGCCCCGACCGTTAGGCCATCAAAGACGTAAGTGGTCGCAGCGGTGCCGCGCATCGGGATCGTTTTGCGAGGCACGCCCTTCAAGGCGAGCAATTGATCGAGCGGCATGCCGATCTCGACATCGCCAACGCGTTCGCCTGGCACAATTTGATTGTCATTTAGCGTGAGAGGTGTGGTCGAGCAGGCGCATAACGCACCGAGGCCCGCCATCATGGAAACAGCTTTAACAGGGGTCATTCTACAAAGGTCTCTACTGGCCGCCCCCGCAGCGCATTGGGCGCTAATTCACGGGAAATAAACAGCTTTGTCGAGACGCCTCTGCGTGAACTCTCTGTCAGGTTTGGTGTGTTTAGGCCGGAACCGGTGGTGTCACATCGCCCCAAACGATGAAATGTGGATTGTCATAGCCGCGCGCTTTTTTGCCATACAGGAGCGGGCGGCCATCTTCCTCTGTAACGCGTGCGCCAGCCGCTTCGGCGACCGCTTGGCCAGCCGCTGTATCCCATTCCATGGTCCGACCGTGGCGTGGATAGAGATCCGCTTCGCCGGCTGCGATCAGGCAAAACTTGAGCGAGGACCCCGCCGAAATGATGTCGGCAATGGGCTGCGTATCTAGAAAGGCATTGGTCTCGTCGCTGCGATGAGACTTCGATGCGATCGCCGTCAGTCCGGCGGAAGGCGCAGAGCGGATGCTCAGTTTTTGACGCTCCGTCTCGCTCGGAACCGCCCCGCCAGGTTCGGCGGTGGCTTGCCAGGC
>CAYNUI010000162.1:0-2428 GCA_964400185.1 uncultured Hyphomonas sp. | reverse complement strand
ACCGGAGAGCTGTCATCCTTGCGATCGACCGCAAAGTCTGTGGCATAAACTTGCATAATCAGGTCGCCAGCATCGAGCGCGATGCGGGCGAGCGTGTCACCGGTGAGGGTCATGAAACCTGTCTTTCCTGTACGGGGGCGTAGATCGGATCGGCTGCCAGGATCCGCTGAATGGTGTTGAGCGCATCAAAAGCGTCTTGGCTCGCGCCAACAGCGGGGCTGGTGGGCGCGGTGATGCGGGCGAGGAAGTGATCGAGCGCGGTTTTGACGCCGTCACTGTGTTCAAATTGATCCACCGTCTCATGCTTTGCGCCGGATCCATCGGGCCGAGCATGGACTAAGATTTCTGTGCCGAACCCGTATTGCTCGCTGTTCAAGCCTTCGAGCCAGAGATAACCGCGCTCAAAGCCGAGTTCCAATCGGAAGGTCGGACGCCATTGCGTGGAAGACGCGTGCAGCGTGGCTAGGACGCCAGAATGTGTACGCAAACTCGCAATCACATTCGTCTCGCTGCCTGGCTCAGCGGTGCGCTGCAGATCGGCGAAGCCCGTGACGTCTTGGAATGGGCCCGCGAAAAGTTGCATTAAATCAATCATCTGCGCCGCAGGGCCGAACATCAAATGCTCGCCTTCGGGCATCGCTGAAAGACCACAAACGCCGCGCATGGTCAGCAATTGACCATATTCGCCCGATTCCGCTTTCGACATCGCGGCCATGACCGAGTCGTGGTGGCGCACATTCAATCCAAATTGAAGAATGGCGGGGGCCGATTGCTGCTCTACGCGACGGATCGCGACCATTTCTTCGACAGTGTTGGGGGATGCATATGGCGTGTATACGGGCCATCCGGCCTGCAAGGAAAAGGCGATCCACTCGGGTAATTCTGTGCGACTACCGGCAATGATCGCTGCGTCGATGGCTTTAAGATCAACCGCGCGAGACAAGGCTTCTCGCCCTTCCGCCAGCGATTCAATATCCATGGCATAGACCGCAATTCGCCCTTGGTCGCTGAGCGCGTTCAGGGCGTTGCGATGATCGATATCAAGGGAATTGGCGCCGATCACAGCGATGCGAATCTCTGACATACTCAACCGGCTCCCATGCGAGAAAAAGCGATAACGGGTTGCTCTCGCGCCCACAAGATGCACAGCGCCGCAGCTGGCGATTTTGACTGATTATGTCTGACTAAGGCGCAAGCGCGCGTAACAGCCGCTCGGATTGTTCTTGGCAGAAGTCTTCGGGAAGCGGGGCACGCATAATCATCACTCGTGACCATAGCTGACCGGTCAGGAGGTCCACGGACTCGTCCAAGTCAAAATCACGGCGAATGACTTTTTTCGCTGCAATTTCAGCGAGAACCAGTCGGAGCGGGGCGCGGACGTTTTCTTTCATCCAAGCGCGCCAGGTCTCTCCGGCGTCTTTGTCGTCGCTTGCGGCAATCATCGCTGTGCGTAAGACCGCGTGGCCGGACCCATGGCGAGTTACTTCTTCCAGCGGTTGAAGCAGGGCGGAAATGCGCTCTGTTGGGTCACGACCGAGTTTTGAACGCTGCGGGACCAATTCCAACGCGGCTTCAATGCACATGTTCCCAATAGCAGGCCACCAGCGATAAATCGTTTGTTTTGAGGCTTTGGCCTTTCGGGAGACCTTATCGACGCTAAATTTGCGCCACCCATTCTCCGCCATTTCTTCGCGGGTCGCTTGTAAGATGGCGGCGCGGGATTCTTCGCTGCTGCGTTGGCTTTTCTTGGGCTTTGTTTTGGTTTCCGTCATGACTTCGCTGTCGTTAAATATACTACAGGTCCCGTTAGCACGGAACGATCCGTTTGTCCTAGTCGTGTTACATGAATTTTACGCGGGTTCAATGACGGAATTTTCGAATGCAGACCGCGATCTGAGGCGCGCTTCAAAGCGCGTCAGGCCCGTCGATAAATCCGGCAAGCGAGAAAAAGCCAATTTTGCTCCGAAAAGCATAGGCACGCGGAATACGCGTCCTATATAGGGCGCGAACATCAAATTCTTGCAAGCATTGGGGCCGTTATGGACGTTGCAATTTCGACCCTTCTTTCTCCGATTATCCTATTCTTCGCGCTCGGCATGGTTGCGGCCCTGTTGAGATCGCAAATGAGCGTTCCTGAAGCCATCGCCAAGGGCATGGCCATCTATTTAATGATGGCGATTGGCCTCAAAGGCGGCGTTGAAATGTCGAAGAACCCGCTCACCGTCGAAGTTCTTTTAGTCTTGCTCGCCGGCATCGTCTTGTCGTTCTTGATCCCAATGATCGCCTTCATCCTCTTGCGGATCAGCACTAAGCTCGACCGTATCGACGCTGCAGCAACAGCCGCTCACTACGGCTCCATCTCTATTGTGACTTTTGTTGCGGCGACTGAAGCTGTGCGCTTGTCAGGATTAGACAGTGGCGGCCACCT
>CAYNUI010000161.1:0-5840 GCA_964400185.1 uncultured Hyphomonas sp. | reverse complement strand
AAGGGTTCGCGAACAGTCACAGAGATTCAACCGGCAAGCGTCCGGAATGGGCAGATTCGTTGAAATGGAAGGCTTTTGCGTGGGGGCGTACGATGGCCGCCTACTTTGATAGTCTAGAAGAGCCCCGCCCGTCAGATTTTGAACTCAGCGGCATTCGTGCATCTTACGGATCCGCTGAGACGTCTGCCGACCGGGGAACCAGCACATCCAGTGATAGACTGCCTCATTGTTCAGGACGAATGCGGCAAACACCCAAAATTAGATATCCCGGCAGTCGCCTCAATCGCGGTATGTTTGGAACAGTCGTGCTTGAACTCGAGTTCGACGCAGAAGGAAAAGTCATCAACCCAGTCGTTCTGGCATCGGTGCCAGTCGGTGAGTTTGATGATCGCTCAATCTACTCGGTCAAAAAGTGGAAGTTTATTCCGGACGACCCTGGCCAAGTTGGCGTCACTTGCCGCTTAAACAGAAAGAATGTGATCCAACCGCTTACTTTCCAAATTGATTAGTTCGGTTTTGCTTGACCCTGCCGTGAGAATGTGAGCGTGGTGACCACATCGAATACGGCCGGTCTGCAATGAGAAGACCCCCGCCAGGCCGGCGGATAATCAATGTCCCTACCCCCGTAATCGACCTCGCGACCTCCTGCATGGTGCAGGGTCGGCGCAGCATCACGGAAAGGGGCTTATTGAAATGCCCACTGGAAAAGTAAAATGGTTTAACGCCACCAAAGGGTTTGGATTCATCCTACCTGACGAAGGCGGAAATGATGTCTTTGTGCACATTTCAGCGGTTGAGAAGTCTGGCCTGCAAGGCCTGCAAGATGATCAGCCGATTGAGTACGAACTCTATCATGATGAGCGCCGAGGAAAGACCTCTGCGGTTGATCTGAAGCTTCTCTAGACAAAACGCAGCTTAGAGACTATCTAAGCGCCAAGTCGAAACATATCGGCGGCGGTTCCGGGAACGGGGCCGCCGCTTTTCTTTGTCTGAAAGACCACCAAACTTGATCACACTCAGCCCTCAAGAAGACCGCATCTTCGCCATGGCCGACCCGCTTGCACGCGAGCTCGGACTGGAAGTCGTGCGCATTCGGATCATGGGTGGAAAGCGGCCATTGCTGCAAATCATGATTGAGAAAGCCGGTGGCGCCCCCACGGATGTCGAAGACTGCGCGACCTTCTCTCGAAATCTCTCGCCGATCCTTGAAGCTGAGGATCCAATCAGCGAGGCCTATCGCCTAGAGGTCTCGACGCCTGGCATTGATCGCCCACTGACCCGCGTCGGCGATTTCGGACGCTGGGTCGGGCATTTGGTCAAAATCGAACTGACCATGCCGCTCGACGGGCGCCGCCGCTTCCAAGGAATCATTCAGCGCGAAGACGAGAACGGCGTCGCGGTTGAGCTTGATGATGAGAGCGAACTCGTCGCCCAAGTGCATGAGATGAGCAAAGCGAGCCTCATCCTCACCGATGAGCTTATCGACGCTGCCGCGACCGATGGCACACTGCCGCCTCAGCCCGGCGATGACGATTTTGACGACCTCGAAACAGACGAAGTCGAATCTGATATAATTGAAGATAACCTAGAGAGTGGAGCCTGAAGCCCATGAGTAATGTTGGCGTTTCCGCAAACCGGCTTGAAATCATGCAGATCGCAAAAGCGGTCGCAGAAGAAAAAGCCATCGACCGCGCAATCGTTATCGAAGCCATGCAAGAGGCAATCGAGAAAGCCGCGAAATCTCGCTACGGCCAAGAGCATGATATCCGTGCCCTGATCGATCATGAGACCGGCGAGCAAACGCTGTGGCGGGTGCAGACCGTCGTTGCGGATGATGAAATTGAAGATCCTGCTCAGCAGCTCTCGCTCAAAGACGCAAAGAAAATCGATGCGGCGCTCGAGCTTGGCGACGAGATCAAAGAAGAGCTTCCACCGTTCGACTTCGGACGTGTTGCTGCCCAGACCGCGAAACAAGTCATCATGCAAAAAGTGCGCGATGCTGAGCGTCAGCGCCAATTCGACGAATACAAAGATCGCGAAGGCGAGATCATCAATGGCATCGTCAAGCGCGTGGAATATGGCCACGTGATTGTCGACCTTGGCCGCGCCGAAGGCATTATTCGCCGCAATGACGGCATCCCGCGCGAGAATTTCCAGCCGAATGATCGCGTCCGCGCTTACCTTTATAAAGTAAGCCGCGAGATCAAAGGCCCACAAATCTTCCTGTCGCGTGCGCACCCTGACTTCATGGTCAAGCTGTTCGCCGCTGAGGTACCAGAGGTTTATGAAGGCGTGATTGAGATCCGCTCTTGCGCTCGTGATCCAGGCTCGCGCGCAAAGATCGGCGTGATTTCAAATGACAGTTCAATCGATCCAGTTGGCGCCTGTGTCGGTATGCGGGGTGCCCGTGTGCAAGCCGTTGTTGGCGAATTGTCTGGCGAGAAGATCGACATCATTCCGTGGAATTATGACGATGCGACCTTCATCGTGAACGCGTTGCAGCCAGCGGAAGTCTCTAAAGTGGTTCTCGACGAAGATGAGCACCGCGTCGAAGTCGTCGTCGGCGACGATCAGTTCCCGCTGGCGATTGGCCGCCGTGGTCAGAACGTCCGATTGGCCTCGCAGCTAACCGGCTGGCAAATCGATCTCGTTACTGAGAGCGACGATTCTGAGCGCTATCAAATTGACTTCCAGCGTCGCACCGACCTGTTCATGCAGGCCCTCGATGCGGATGAGACACTGGCGCAGCTCCTCGCCTCTGAAGGCTTCGAGACCGTCGAAGACATTGCCTATATCGCCGCTGAAGACTTCATGCAGATCGAAGGCTTTGACGAAGAAGTTGCCGAAGAGATCCAAGAACGCGCCCGCGAATATCTTGAGAAACTCGCGGCTGAGCAGAACGCCAAACGCGTTGAGCTCGGCGTCGAAGACGCGGTCATGGAACTTGATGGCATGTCACCTGGCTTCGCAGTGAAGCTCGGTGAGAATGAAGTGAAAACCGTCGAAGATGTCGCTGGCCTGGTTCCAGACGACCTCACCGGTTGGCGCGAGAACAATAAAGAAGGCAAGCCTGTCTGGCAGGAAGGCATTCTGAAGAAGGGCGAAATGCGTAAAGACGATGCGCAACTCTTCATCATGAAAGCCCGCGTCATTGCAGGCTGGGTCGAGCCGGAAGCGCTTGAGCAACTCGAAGCCGAAATGGCCGCCGAAGCGGCAGGTGAAGAGCAGGCCGACCTAACAGAAGAAGAACGCGCCCTGTTGGCGCTTGGCGAGCTTGGTAAGTCTGACGAAGGGACCGAAGCTGCCGTCGAAGAAACCATTGATGTCAGCGATGAAGACATCTTGGCTGAATTGGAAGGTCTCGATCTTGATGAAGACCTTCTCATGGAGGGCGGCGATGAAGCCGCAGACCCTCAATGATAACGGCCAGCGCCTAGAGGCGCGATCAGGCAAGCGCGCTGGCGGACCCGTTCGCCAGTGTGCGGTCACGCGCGAGCGCTTAGCGCCCGACGCTCTGATCCGCTTTGTTCGCGGACCAGACGGCACCGTAATACCTGATAGCTTCGGCAAGCTGCCGGGACGCGGCGCATGGATTAAGGCAGATCGCGAAAGCGTCGAGACCGGGCTGGAGTCTGGAGTTTTCTCGCGCGCGTTCAAAGCCAATAGCCAACCGATTGAAGGCCTGATCGCAGAGATTGAGCGTCAGCTCGTCCAGCGCTGTACGGGCCTTCTCGGCATGGCCAAAAAGAGCGGAGTGGCGGTGCTTGGATTTGACCAGGTCCGCGACTATATTCGCAAACAAGAGCCGGGCTTGCTGGTTGAAGCGAGCGATGGTGCAGAAGATGGCCGCAATAAGGTTCATTTTCTTGCCAAGGCGATATATGAAGACGTGAAAGTCGCAGGCGCTTTGTCGTCTGCTGAATTGGGCATGGCCTTTGGGCGGCAGCATGTGGTACATGCGCTGCTCGAGCAAGGTTCTCTCTCGGACGCCTTTTCAGTCGCGTATCAGCGACTTATCGGATTCCGAACCCCGCCCGAATCAGGCTGGTTCTCCGGCAGACATGAAGATTTGGAATAGGGGCGTGTGGCAAGCGCTTCGAATGAAAGGTTAGATACCAGGTACGCATGAGCGATACGAAAGACAAAGGTAAGACTGGCGGGCGCAAGCCCCTCACTGTTTCCCGCGGAGGCGGCTCCGGCACGGTGCAACAGACCTTCAGCCATGGGCGCTCGAATAAAGTGATCGTGGAGACGAAGAAACGTCGAACGGTCGGCGCGCAATCTAAGCCGGGGGCAGCAAAACCGGCAGCGGGCGGTAAGAAAGCGCCGCCTGCAGGCAAGCCACAATCAAAATTGGAAGCAGCGGCAGCGAAACTCGGCATCACCGTCGAAGAGCTCCAGCAGCGCCAAAAAGTGCTGCTTCAGCGTAAGAAAGCTGAAGAGAGCCGCAAAGCCGAGCAAGAAAAGCAACAGGCCCGCACCAAGGCTCTGCAACAAAAGCAAGAAGCCAAACAGGCAGAAGAAAAAGAACGCGAAGAAGCCGAAGCGCGGCGCAAAACCGAAGAGGAAGAGCGCAAAAAGGCCGAAGCTGAAGCCAAGAAAAAGGCTGCGGAAGAAAAGCCTGCCCGCCAAGACCGTGGCGGCAAAGGCCGCGGCTCTGGTCCAGCACCGAGCCAAGCGGATCTTGAAGCGGCTGCAAGCTCATCTGGCGGACGCCGCAAAGGTGGCCGAAACGACCGCGATGATCGCGATCGCCGCGATCAAGGCGGCGGACGCGGTGGACGCGGCGGCGACTCCAAACGTCGACGCGGCAAACTCACCATTGCTTCTGCGCTTGGTGATGACACCGATCGTCAACGTTCCCTCGCATCGGTAAAACGTGCCCGTGAACGCGAGCGCGAACGCCGAGCCGGTGGCGACCAACAAGAAAAAGTCTCTGTCGAAGTGACTTTGCCAGAGACCATCACGCTGCAAGACCTTGCCGGCCGGATGAAAGAACGCGTCGGCGATGTTGTGAAATTCATGATGCAACAAGGCGACATGCTGCGTTCGAATGACATTATCGATGCCGACACAGCCGAACTGATTGCCGAGGAGTTCGGCCACACGGTGAAACGCGTGTCTGAAGCCGACGTTGAAATCGGTCTTGAAGGCGATGAGGATGATCCAAAGGATCTCGAAGGTCGTGCGCCAATCGTGACCATTATGGGTCACGTTGACCATGGTAAAACATCGCTGCTCGACGCCTTGCGCTCGACCGATGTTGTGTCTGGCGAGGCTGGCGGGATTACCCAGCATATCGGCGCTTATCAGGTCCAACTGAAGTCTGGCGACAAGATCAGCTTCCTCGACACGCCTGGCCACGCAGCCTTCTCCGCTATGCGGGCGCGCGGGGCGAATGTGACCGATATCGTGATCTTGGTTGTCGCGGCGAATGACTCTGTCATGCCGCAAACGATTGAGGCGATCAGTCACGCTAAGGCCGCCGAAGTGCCAATCATTGTCGCGGTCAACAAAACCGACCTTCAGGACGCCGATCCAAACCGCGTCCTCACTGACCTATTGCAGCACGACATCCAAGTTGAAGCTATGGGCGGCGAGGTTCAGTCGATCGAAGTCTCAGCGCTCAAGAAAAAAGGTCTGGACGAGCTTACCGAAGCGATCACGCTTCAGGCCGAATTGCTTGAACTGAAAGCCAATCCGAAGCGCGTTGCAGACGGCATCGTGGTCGAATCCCAGCTTGATAAAGGTCGCGGCCCTGTTGCCACGGTCCTCGTCAAACGCGGCACGCTCAAGCGCGGCGATATTGTCGTGGCGGGCGGCCAATGGGGTAAAGTTCG
>CAYNUI010000160.1:0-5872 GCA_964400185.1 uncultured Hyphomonas sp. | reverse complement strand
ATGGTCCTCACCCGCCTTGGCCGCGACAGCCGCATGGTCGTCACCGGCGATCCGGGTCAGGTCGACTTGCCAAAGAACCAACCTTCGGGTCTGGCGCATGCCTTACGCATCTTGCGCGGTGTGGAAGGGGTGGGGCGGATCACATTCTCGGCCAATGATGTGCGTCGCCACGCTTTGGTGAGCCGTATCATTCAAGCCTATGACAAGGATGCCGAGCGGACCAAAAATGATTGAGCTCGACTTGCGGATCGCCGCTGAAGACTGGTCATCCGCGATCCCAAACCTGACCGAAACCTGCCAGCGCGCCCTCGATGCCGGGGCCGCGCAAATGGCAACCGAGGGCGAGGTGAGCCTTCTGCTCACCGATGACGCAGAAATCCAGACGCTCAATCGCGATTGGCGCGATAAGGACAAACCCACCGACGTCTTGTCTTTCCCGTCGACCGAAATGGATCGACCGTTCTTAGGCGATATTGCAGTCAGCCTTGGCGTGACCCGCACAGATGCCGAAATCAAACAGATCGCCCTTGATCAGCATCTCTCGCATTTGATCATTCACGGGCTGCTTCATCTTTTGGGACATGACCATAATGATGACACAGAGGCTGCTGAAATGGAGCGTTTAGAGATTGCTGCGCTTGCATCACTGGGCTGGCCTGATCCATATAAATAGGATGCGATTCGCACAAAGCAGGATCATTGAGGGAAATGTCTGAAGGACGAAAAGGCTTGTTTGGCCTGTTTAAAAAGAGCGAAGCGGCCGCCGAAGCCGCCGATCCTGAAGCCCCGGACTCGGACGGCCCGATCGCGCCCTCACAAACGGAGATGCGTCTTCGCATCGCCGAGTTTGATAAAGCTCGCGTTGAAGATGTGATGATCCCACGGGCGGAGATTATCGCTGTTGAGCTGTCGACCAGTCTGGATGATTTGATCCAATTCTACGCCAATGAGGCGCACTCGCGCCTGCCGGTCTATCGCGAGACCTTGGATGACCCAGTCGGTGTCGTTCACATCCGAGACGTGGTCACAGAAATTGCCCGCGCCAATGGCGACGACGCCGAGAAAGAGGACATGCCACTGGAGCGCCTGCGCAGGGATATCCTATTCGTGCCGCCCTCCATGCCACTCCCTGACCTGCTCGTAAAAATGCAAGCCTCACGGACCCATTTGGCCTTGGTCGTTGACGAATATGGCGGCACCGATGGCCTCGTTAGCCTTGAGGATCTGGTCGAAGAAATCGTTGGCGACATTGAAGACGAGCATGATGAAGACGTCGCGATGTTGGTCCGCCGGGGACGGCTCGCTTGGGAAGTCGATGCCCGCATGGAGACCGAGGACTTCGCCGAAGAAACCGGGCTCGAGCTTGAGCTCGACGATCATGACGTCGATACGCTCGGCGGCGTCGCTTTTGCGCTCGCGGGCCGGGTTCCATTGCGCGGCGAAGTCCTGCCACATCCGAGAGGCGTTGATCTTGAAATCCTCGACTCAGACGTCAGACGCATACATCGGTTGGTGGTTCGCCAGCCGGCTTCGGAGCAGAAACCATGATCGAACACGAAAACACGCGCAGTCACGGACTTCGCGTGGTGACGGCCCTGCACGAAGCTGTGGCCCGCACGCGCGGTATGACGGCTTTGCTGTTCTCGGTTTTGCTTGGCGCCTTTTGTGCGCTTGGATTCGCCCCCTTTCACCTGACACCAGCATTGATCATCGCCTTTGTCGGCCTGATTTGGCTTCTTGATGGGGCGCGCAGCCAGAAACGCTGGGGCCGCGCCATGTTCGCGCGCTCTTGGGCGTTCGCGTTCGGCTATTTTCTCGTTGGCATGTATTGGACGGCGCTGCCTTTCTTGGTCGAGCCAGAAAAGCACGCCATTTTCATCTGGATGCCGCTCATCGCGCTCCCTGGTGGGATGGCTCTAATCTGGGGCGCAGCTTGTGCCCTTGGCGGCGCATTTTGGTCCGCCTCTCCGTCCCGCGTGTTCATATTCGCGCTCTTCATGGGCGGCGCAGAACTGATCCGCGGGACGCTCTTTGGCGGCTTCCCATGGAACCTGCCGGGCACGACATGGGCCCCCGGCGGCGCAATGTCCCAAGTCGCCTCGATTGGCGGCGTTTATTGGCTCACATTGATGACTCTCTTTGTGGCCGCCTCTCCAGCCGCCTTGGTCGACACACGTGACAGCAATAGCGTCCTCGGCCGAGCTTTGCCGGTCCTAATCGCCGTGGCGCTGACCGGTTTTTCTTTCGCTTGGGGCTCGCAGCGCCTCGCCAATGATACAATCATGACCGAACGCTCTGTCGTCTTGATGGATGTCGGCGTGCCACAGGATGAAAAGTTTGAAGATCGCGGCGAACCGGTCCTGGCGCGCTATCTTCAGCTCCTGCAAGAGGTACCGAGCGAGAATGGCGACATCGTTGTGTGGCCAGAAGGCGCGCTGCCATATGGATTGCTGCCGCGTCCAGGCTGGAATGATGGCAATGCCTTCGAGCTGGTGTCGGCCTTCCTGGGCCGGCGCGCGCTGATTGCAGGCTCTGTTCGCTATGAACCTGGCGAAAGCGGCGCCGGATACGATTATAACAGCCTTGTTCTGGTCTCGGGTGGCGCCAACTCCGCCTCACTTGCTGCGTTCTATGACAAGCACCGGCTGGTGCCATTTGGCGAGCTGCCCGCGACGAAGATTATCCCCTTTGGCGAGCAACTCTCGGGCGTGCTTCCGAAAGCCGTCCAGCGGGTCGCCCAGCAAGGGTTTGAGCCAGGTACCGAGCCGGCCGTTTTGCTCAGCCAAGCCGTGGCGCCCCCGTTTATTCCTCTGATTTGCTATGAAGGCCTGTTCCCTGAACTGGTCCGCAAAGCGGCACCGCAGCGCGAAGCGGCAGAATGGATTGTCGTCATTTCCAACGATGCCTGGTTCGGCGCAGGTCTTGGACCAGCGCAGCATTATGCCCAGAATCGCTACCGCGCAATTGAGAGCGGCTTGCCCATGGCGCGGGTCGCCTCGCGCGGCATGACCGCCATGGTTGATGGCTATGGCCGGGAGCTCGCCCGCGGCAATCCGGCCGCAGGAGACCCGTCTGGCTGGCGGTCTGCGGTTGTACGGACCGGTTTACCCGCACGCCTAGAAAACACGCCTTATCAAAGGTTTGGCGAGACGTTTTACTGGTTGACACTGGTCCTATTTGGTGGATTAGCCTTTATCAGTTGGCGACGTTAGACTCACAAAGTAGAATGCTGGATAAGAGTGGCGGATGTCGGAAAACAAAACACCTAGCGGAATTGATCGGATCGTTGGCCAGCGCCTGCGGTGGCGCCGCCGTGAGTTGAAACTCACCCAAGAACAACTCGGCGAGAAACTCGGTCTGACCTTTCAACAGGTTCAAAAATACGAAAAGGGCGTCAATCGGATCTCAGCGGGGCGCTTGTTTGAGATCGCTCAAGCCCTCGGCATTACGATTACCTATTTCTATGAAGGCGTCGATGAGATGCTGGACTCCTCGCCAACCCTGTCTTTGCAGGAAGAAGAGCACCCGCCCGCATTGCCAGTCATTGACGGCGAGGCGATGGAATTGGTCAAAGCGTTTCAGCAAATCGATGACAAATTGCTTCGCCGTTCGCTGCTTGAGACAATCCGGGCCGCAGCTGCGACAAGTGAGGCCGCGACAGACGCTTAGCCCGTTAACCGGCTGTGGCTTCGAGGCGACAGACCCCCAGCTTTCGCACCCGCAACAATAATCCAAGGTTGCTTTACTGCACCGCACAAGCAACCTAAGTCGTTTACTTGATTAAGGTTTCGACGGGAGCACATGGTGACGGACATCAAGACAGTCGGTGTTGTTGGCGCTGGGCAGATGGGAAACGGGATCGCGCATGTCAGCGCTTTGGCCGGATATGATGTTATTCTGAACGATATCTCTCAGGACGCGCTGGATAAGGGCGTCGCCACGATTGAGAAAAACCTAGGCCGCCAAGTCGCCCGCGAACTGATCACCATGGATGAGATGAAAGCGACGCTCGGTCGGATCAAGACCAGCGTAGAGCTTGTACCGTTCGCAAAGGTCGACCTCGCCATCGAAGCGGCGACCGAGAACCGCGAGATCAAAGAGAAAATCTTTGCTGCCCTCTGCAATGCTGTGCCTGAGCACGCCTATCTCGCGACCAATACGTCATCTATTTCCGTGACGCGTCTCGCCTCGACGACGGACCGTCCCGAGCGCTTTATCGGCCTGCACTTTATGAACCCCGTTCCGCTTATGAAGCTGATGGAGATCATTCGCGGTCTCGCCACCGATCAAGACACCTATGACATGGCGAAAACATTCGCCGATCGTCTCGATAAAACGACCACGAATGCCGAAGACTTCCCGGCCTTTATCGTGAACCGCATCCTGGTGCCGATGATTAATGAGGCCGTCTATGCGCTCTATGAGGGCGTTGGCACAGTTGAAAGCATCGATACGGCTATGCGCCTCGGCGCGAACCATCCTATGGGCCCACTGACGCTGGCAGACTTCATTGGCTTGGACACCTGTCTCTCGATCATGCAAGTCCTGCATGATGGGCTCGCGGACACCAAGTATCGGCCGTGCCCGCTGCTGGTAAAATATGTCGAAGCTGGATGGCTGGGTCGCAAAACAGGCCGCGGCTTCTACGACTATTCAGGCGACGCACCGGTGCCCACGCGCTAGGGTTGCCCACGCGCTAGGGTTGCCCACCCTGAGATGCACTTCGCGTCCTTGGCTTTTCAGATTGTATCGCGCGTTGAGCTGATTAGGAGTTGTTCTCCTTTCAAGATCTGAGCGTCCGCCCATGTTTTCAATTCTTCTAACCGCCGTTTCCGCACTCTTGGTCAGCGCTGAGGCACCACACGTGATCGCGCACATGGAAGGCGGTGTGATTGGCGAAGAGGTTGCCTACAATGACGGACGTCCAGACGCGCCGCATCAAGCTGGTTCAATTGGAAAGTATGCCTGCACTTTGGCCGCGCTGAGACTAGAAAATGAGGGGCTGCTCTCACTCGACGCTACTATTGCAGAGCTGCTCCCTGAGTTTGAAGGCCCGCATGCTGACGAAATCACGCTGCGCCGTTTGTTAGAAAACCGCGCCGGCTTGGCGGATCAGTTGGTCCCGGCACTGCAATCAGATCCAGACCTACCAGATGCGTCTTACACGCCTCTAGAAGCAGCCAATAGAGTCAGCGTCGGCGAAGCCACGAAAGCGCCGGGCACTGCATTTGAATACGTGAACGGAAACTGGGTCGTGATCGGCGCGATCATCGAAGAAGCCGCGGACGCCCCGCTATTGGACGCGATCCAAGATTGGGTGCTCGAGCCCGCCGGGGCGACGAGCGCGTATATGATGGATGGCGCGCTGACGGGTCCGCATCCAGTCACAGCGACCGGCGACAGCATTCCTCTGCCAGCCTTCGTTGCATGCATTGGCGGCCTCGCTGCAACCCCGACGGACTTGCTGAAGATTTCACGCTATCCGTTCGTGTCAGACGACTTTGACTTTGATGATCTTACCACTCTGCGCATGGTGACCTCGCTAGAACAGAATTACACGATTGGCGGGCGCTATGCTCTGGTGTCTGACGTGGATGGCGCGAACATGCGGCGGATCAGCTGGCAGTCCGGCAATAACGGCCCTTGGTACGCCTTCGTCGCTTATGACCCTGAGACCGATAATGGCATTGCCATGGTCACGCCCGATGCTGAAAATGGCGAGATCCTGCTCGAAAAACGCAGCGATTGGGTGAAGGACCAAGGCCTGATCCTGGTCGAGTAGGGCGCGCCGACCGGCCTAACTCCGCCAGCGGAGGATGGTGGGCTCGATCTTATTCTTGAACTCGCGCTTACCCGAGCGCGCCGCCGCCCA
>CAYNUI010000159.1:3790-5938 GCA_964400185.1 uncultured Hyphomonas sp. | reverse complement strand
TATAATGCTCAAGTTGAGCATAACAGGAGGCTGATATGGCAAGACTGATTGATTCTGGACCTGGTTGTCCCACCCCAACGCCGCTTCGCGCGCAATCCGCCGCAGAAGCGCGTGGGCTTGTGTATGATGATGATGTGAAAGCGAAGACCGATCACCTCTACCCGCTGGTGAGCGATTTCATCACGCCAATGGAATGGCCCGCTGTGGCGCCCTTAGTTGCTGCTATTAACGACCTGAAGGCAGAGAAAAACGCCGTCATTCTCGCGCACAACTATATGACGCCCGACATTTTCAGCCTGGTGGGTGACTTCCGAGGCGACAGTCTGCAATTGGCGCGCGAGGCGGCCAATGTGGACGCAGAAATCATCGTCCAAGCGGGCGTTCACTTCATGGCGGAGACCTCAAAAATTCTTGCGCCCAGCAAAACCGTCCTGATCTCGAGCCTGGAAGCGGGGTGTTCGCTCGCAAGCTCAATTACGGGCGCTGATGTGCGCCTCATCAAAGAGCGCTATCCGGACTATCCTGTCGTGACTTATGTGAACACGACCGCTGATGTGAAAGCCGAGTGCCATATTACCTGTACGAGCTCTAATGCGGCTCAAGTCGTCGAAGCGATTGCGAAGGAATGGGACACAGACACGGTCGTTCTCGTCCCAGATCAGTATCTCGCCAAGAATGTAGCGGCGCAGACCAAGATCCGTATCATCACTTGGCCGGGCGCGTGTGAAGTGCACGAGCTGTTTAGTGCCGATGATGTCGAAGCGCTACGCGAAGCCCATCCTGGTGTCGTGATCTTGGCGCATCCTGAATGTCCGCCAGACGTTTTGGAAGCCTCAGACTTTGCTGGCTCCACTGCAGCGCTCGCAAATTATGTCAAAGACGAGAGCCCCGCGAAGGTCGTACTCCTGACCGAGTGTTCGATGTCTGACAATGTCGCGGCGGTGAATCCGGGCGTCAATTTTGTGCGGCCCTGCAACCTGTGCCCGCACATGAAGAAGATTACGCTGGAGAATATCCTCGATTGCTTGACCGAGATGAAACACGAAGTGACCATCGAAGAAGACGTTCGGGTGAAAGCCAAAGCCGCAATTGATGCGATGCTAGCGCTACCAAAAATGGAAAATCCGCTGGCCTTCGAAACCGGTCTCAAGCCGATGGAGATTGAGGTTATTTCACCCAACTGATGCCTTGTCCCTGCCACATGGCAGTCTAAGGTGGAGACGGAGTGAAAAGATGGAGAGCTTGATGGCAAGGCTTATCGCAGCTGTTTGCGTTGGACTGTTCGGTCTGTTTACCTTGCCCGCTCAAGCCGACACTGACCCAAGTGACGTTCTGGGCTCCTGGAGCTTCCAAACCAAACCTTATCGCGACGGTCAGTGCATTATGACTGGCACGATGCGCTTATCCTCACACCCAGAAGACGGCCTTTATGAGTGCGAGCTGACTGCCGTGGAAGTGTGCTCCATGTGGGGACGCTCGGTCGTGCTGCAGACCTGCCAAGCCCGCCGGTTTGGAAACCAAGTTTCGATCCGGTCCGAGATCACGCAAATGCTCGAACAGAAGGTTGAAGGCCTCATATATGTGCCGGACAATTTCAGCCTGACCATTCAAGACCACAGCCGGATGTGGGGCGCACTTGTCTCTGCGGCCACCGCTCCTGTTGAGTTCCGTCGTTCTGAGGATGGCATTTCCTAATGCGCGTCGCTGCCGCTCTTCTGACGATCTGTTCGCTTGCGGCGCCTGCCTCGGCCGAGGCAAATATTGCCGGTCATTGGACCTTTACCGCGAACATTCAGCAGGATTGCAGTTTTGGCGGGACAGCACACCTTGAGAAGACCGGCGAGACGACCTTCACCGGCGAACTCACAGCTACGCAGAGCTGTGTGTCACTCCCGGAAGACTATGTCGTGCGCCAGGATTGCAGTGCCTCGAAGCTTGGCAATCAACTCTCTGTGCGGTGCCGGATTGTCGAGTTCATCAACGGCTTCGACAGCGCCTTTTATTACCCGGACAATTTCACGCTGACGATCGAATCGGGCGCTCGAATGCACGGTGCCTTGGTTAGCGCTGGTAGCGCCAATCCAGCGGAATGGACGCGCGCCGAAGGGGGCATTTCTTGATCAAATCCAGCGGGCCTCGGCCCGAGAC
>CAYNUI010000159.1:0-3690 GCA_964400185.1 uncultured Hyphomonas sp. | reverse complement strand
ATCGCCGAAGACGGACCGAAACGCGTGCGCGACTTGATTACGCTTGGTGTTCCGTTTGATCGCACCCCAGACGGAGATCTCGCCCTCAGCCTAGAAGCGGCGCACTCTCATCCTCGTGTCGCGCGGGTCGCAGGCGACCTCGCCGGTAAAGCGATCATGGGCGCGCTTACAGCAGCGGTGCGGGCGGCGGCGCATATCCAATTGATCGAAAATGCCCGTGCTGTCGGTCTATTACAGGATGAGAACGGCCGCATCGCCGGGGCCGTATTGAAAGACAATCGAGGCCGCACCTCCACCATGGTCAGCCCGGAAACAGTGCTCTGTACCGGCGGATCAGGCGGATTGTTTCGCGTCACAACGAACCCACCACAGGCCCGCGGGGACGCGCTCGCCATGGCCTATTCTGCTGGTGCTGTTATCGCAGACCCCGAGTTTGTTCAGTTTCATCCGACCGCGATGGATGTCGGGCTGGATCCTTCCCCGCTGGCGACAGAAGCGTTGCGCGGTGAGGGGGCGATCCTGATCTCAGAGGATGGGACGTCTTTTATGTCTCGCTATCATGAGAAAGCGGAACTGGCCCCTCGCGATGAAGTGGCGCGGGCTATTCACACCGAGCTTTCGGAAGGCCGCAAAGTCTTCCTCGACACGCGCGTCGCGATTGGTGCGGAGATCAAAGACCATTTCCCAACCGTCTTCGCCGCCTGCATGGCGGCGGGGATTGACCCGCGGACTGAGACCATCCCAGTGGCCCCAGCAATGCACTATCATATGGGCGGGATTCTTTGTGACACTTGGGGTCAAGCGAGTTTGAACGGGCTCAGCGTCTGTGGGGAATGTTCGAGCACTGGCGCGCATGGCGCGAACCGGCTGGCATCGAATTCACTGCTGGAAGCCGTCGTCATGGCGGCGCGGATTGCCGATCGCCTAAAAGACAGCGACGCGGTCGCGCCAGGTGCCAGCCACAGTGAAGTACCGGCTGACTTGCCAGATGAGGCTCTGCAGGATCTGAGGCTGAGTATGGCGACGCAATGCGGAGTCGTTCGGGACGCCAAGGGCCTTGGCACGCTACTTGAAAAAATCGATACACTTCAAAGCACTCACGGCCCGGCCCGGGCTTTGATCGCGTCACATTTGATCGCAAATGCGGCCCTACAAAGAGAAGAAAGTCGCGGGGGTCATTACCGTTCCGACTTCCCAGAAGCCGGCGAAACCGCAGCACGGACCTTCACATCTAAACCCGCCCAACCTGTTCACGATTTGGAGCCCGCATCATGAGTTTCATCGCCCCACCACCGCTCCCTGACGTGATCTTGGACCCGATCGTTCGCTTGGCGCTCGCTGAGGATTTAGGCCGTGCGGGTGACCTCACGACGGACGCCACCATCGCGCCGGGTACCCAGCTCACAGCCCACATTCGGGCGCGAAAGCATGGCAAACTCGCGGGCATGGATGCGGCAACCTATGCACTCAAGCTGGTCAATGACAGGACAATTCTGGAGCAAAAAAAATCAGATGGCGACGACATCGCGCCTGGCGATACGATTGCGATCATGCGCGGCGATGCGCGCTCAATTTTGGTTGCTGAGCGCACCATGCTGAACTTTTTGGGACGCCTCTCAGGGATCGCGACTCTCACCGCAAGCTTCGCGGAGAAAATTGCGCATACGAAAGCAAAAATTGTTTGCACCCGAAAAACCACCCCAGGGCACAGAGCAGTAGAAAAACGCGCTGTACGGTGCGGAGGCGGAACGTCCCATCGCTACGGTCTCGACGATGCGATTTTGATCAAGGACAATCATATCGCGGCCTCGGGTTCAATCGCAGACGCGCTGCAGCGGGCGCATGCTTATGCCGGACATTTGCGAATGATCGAGATCGAAGTTGATACACTCGAACAACTTGGCGAGGCCTTGCCGCACAAGCCGCATGCGGTGCTGTTAGACAATATGGAACCCGACATGTTGCGCGAAGCGGTGGCGATGATTGATGGCCAGTGCCTGGCTGAAGCCAGTGGCGGCATCACGCTCGATACGGTCGCAGCGAAGGCCGAAACCGGTGTCGACTATATCTCCTCCGGGGCGCTTACTCACTCTGCGTCAAATCTTGACCTCGGCCTCGATATCCTCTGACCTGTTGTCAATTATAGACATATCAGGAGGAAATCATGGGCGCAGCGAATGGGCGGAAGTCCATCTTCATCACAGGCGCAGCCTCCGGTATTGGCGCTGAAACGGCGCGTCTCTTCCAATCACGTGGCTGGTTTTGCGGCCTCTATGATATCAATGAAGCTGGCCTCGCAGAGGTCGCGGCTGAGCTCGGCGCTGACAATTGCCACGTGGCGCCGCTCGACGTCACCAAGCGCGCCGACTGGGACGCGGCCGTAGCAGGCTTTTCTGAAGCCACAGGCGGCAAAATGAGTGTCCTGTTCAACAATGCTGGGATTGGTCGCCATGGCTGGTTCGAAGACATCCCGCCAGAAGAGTCTGACCTTGTGGTCGATGTGAACGTCAAAGGCGTCATCAATGGCGTCTATGCCGCGCTGCCTTTGCTGCGCGAAACGCCAGAGGCTCGTATCGTCAATACCGCCTCAACTGCCGGCGTGGTGGGCTCCCCTCGCCTGGCTGTTTATTCGGCGACCAAATTTGCGGTGCGCGGATTGACCGAAGCCCTAGACGTCGAATTAAGCGGGCTCGGCATTCGCTGCACCACGCTCATGCCTTGGTTCATTGAGACGCCAATCCTCGACATGGGCCTGACCGAAGGCGCGAACGTCAAAATGTCGGATGAGATCCGTGAAGCGGGCCAGGATATTTATCCGGTTTCCCTCGCCGCTGAGACCGCCTGGGAAGCCGCGCACGGAAAGGACACCCATTACATGGCCGGTAAGCGCGCCAAACAAGCGCGGTTTGCTGCCCGGTTCTTGCCGGGACGCCTAAAGAAACAAATTACGGAAAATCTGCCGCCGCGCGACTAGCCGCCAATCGCAGCGCCATCACCCATCTCTGCGCTCTGAACCTTTTCCAAGGCCTGAGCGTTGAGATCTGCAATCGTGACCTCTTCAGGTGCAGCCGGGGCTTCAACGGGTGTGAGGACCTCGGTTTCAGGCTTCACGGCTGCATCGGCTGGAACAATCGCTTGGATCCCCGCTCGGCGCTGCGCCAAACGGGCAGCCTGACGCGCCGTTGCCACGGACCATTCATTGCCACGTGGGAAACGATAGAAGATGTGCGTACCGATTTGCTTGGTCTTGATCAGACCTGAATTCCAAACCGGGTTCACGTAAGTTGCGTGATAGTGCGTCGCGCCGGCGGTCTTCTTCTCGTTCAGACCCATCATGACGTGAGCCGCAATGGCTTGGGCTTTGTCCCATTTGGCACCGCGCGGCTTTTTATTCATCGCACCGTCGCAGGTGAAGGTGAACTGACAGCCGGTTGTCCGGGTCGCGCCTTGGAAGACCACTTCACAAATCGAGTTTGGATAGCGGTGGTCATTCACGCGGTTCGCGATCACCTCAGCAACGCCAAGCTGACCTGAATAGGTTTCGCTGCGCGCTTCGTAGTAAATCGCTGTCGCCAAGCACTGCTTCTGCTTGAGCATTTCCTCAGCTTCGGAACGCTTAGGAACCTCAAGAGACACCAAGCTGCCAATCGCGGCTTTGTCTCGGTCATAAGCAGCATAGCGGCTGAGCGC
>CAYNUI010000158.1:0-5984 GCA_964400185.1 uncultured Hyphomonas sp. | reverse complement strand
GAAGCGCTAACCCTCATGCGGCCGGGCGACAGGTTCCTCGTCCACATCCCCTCCAACCTCGCCTATGGGGCAGCAGGTGCAGGCGATGCCGTCCCACCAAATGCGGATTTGATGTTCCAACTGGTCCTGCTGCAAATTCAGCCGACCGAATAGGGGTGCGCTTAGGCGGCGGGCCGCTCAGCGACCATCATGTAATTGACTGTAGTGTCGTTCGAGAGCCGCCATTGGTCGGTAATCGGATTAAAGCTGACGCCTTGAGCAGGCGCGACCTTCAGGCCCGCTGCTGTGAGCGGGCGGTCAATTTCTTCTGGGCGCAGTAATTTCTCAAACTCATGCGTGCCGCGAGGCAACCAACCTAACACATATTCTGCACCAACGATGGCGAGTGCCCAGGCTTTCGCGGTCCGGTTCAACGTCGCCACAATCATGATGCCGCCAGGTTTTACGAGGCTCGCGCAATCCTTCAGAAATTGCGCCGGATCCGCAACGTGTTCGACCACTTCGAGATTGAGGACCACATCGAAAGCCGGTTCATCCGCTTCGATCAGGGCTTCCACTGTGCCCGCCCGAAAATCGATGTCGAGGCCGCCCTGTTCGGCATGGGTCATGGCCGTTTTGATATTCGCCTCGCTGGCATCCACAGCCGTCACGCTCGCGCCAAGGCGGGTCATGGGTTCACTCACCAGGCCGCCCCCACAGCCAATATCGAGGACGCGGAGGCCTTCAAATGGCTTACGAGCGCTGCTGGAGCGGTTGAAGTGAAGCTCTATCGTATCTCGGATAAAGCCCAGCCTGACTGGGTTGAATTTGTGCAAAGGTTTGAACTTGCCCTTTGGGTCCCACCATTCCGCCGCCATTGCGGTGAATTTAGCGACCTCGTCCGGGTCAATGCTGGGCCGATGGGTCGGGGTTGGATCGGCGGCGTGAGTCGCTGTCATGAGTTTAGCAATCCTAATTGCGATTTTCGTTCGAGCCCTATAAGGAAGCGCCTGCTTAGTTGAGCTTAGATGGTTTAATTTGACGAGGCGGCAATGGCGCGCACTGTTTTGAAATTCGGTGGCACTTCGGTGGCAGATCTCGAGCGGATCTCTCACGTCGCTGATATTGTTGCGCATCGGGCGGCTCAGGGCGAGAAACTTGCCGTCATCGTGTCAGCGATGGCAGGCGAAACAAACAAGCTGGTCGGCCTGGCCAAGGGCGCTGCAGGCGAGGATGTCGTCGGCGATGCTTTTGACGATGAATATGACGTGGTTGTCGCGTCCGGTGAGCAAGTCACAAGCGGCCTCTTGGCGCTGTCTTTGCGCAAGCGCGGACTAAAAGCGCGCAGCTGGCTCGGCTGGCAAATGCGCATGAAGACGCGCGAGGGCCACGGCTCTGCACGAATCGACGGTTTTGACGAAGATAGCGGCCTCGGGGATGCAATTGATGATGGCGAGATCGCCGTTATTGCTGGCTTCCAAGGCATTTCAGATACCGGCCGCGTGTCGACTTTGGGCCGCGGTGGGTCGGATACGACCGCTGTTGCGGTGGCGGCAGCTCTCGGCTCTGTGCCGTGCGATATTTATACCGACGTAGACGGGGTCTACACGACGGACCCTCGGATTGTACCGCAAGCCCGGCGTCTGGAACGCGTTTCGTACGAGGAAATGCTCGAAATGGCCTCGCTGGGCGCGAAAGTCTTGCAAACCCGGTCGGTCGAGCTGGCGATGAACCACCAAGTGCCTTTGCGGGTACTCTCGAGCTTTTCAAAGCCGGAAGATGACAATCCCGGAACCTGGATCTGTAATGAGGATGAGATCGTGGAAAAACAAGTTGTAAACGGCATCACTTATTCTCGGGACGAAGCGAAAGTCACGCTTTACGGCATGGAAGATAAGCCGGGCACCTCGGCCAATCTTTTTGCCAGCCTGGCCCGTGAGGGCGTCAACGTGGACATGATCGTCCAGGCCAATGCGCGCGGCGAAGGCCGAGCCAACATGGTCTTTACCTGCACCAGCGGCGACAGCGCTAAGGCAGAGCGTGTGCTGGCCGCAAATGGCGATGAGATCGTTTTCGACAATATGGAAGTGACCCGCGACGTGGCAAAAGTCTCTGTCGTTGGCGTCGGCATGAAATCGCATACCGGCGTTGCCGAAACCATGTTCGAGGCTCTGGCGGCGAAGAATATCAATATCGATGTTATCTCGACCTCAGAGATCAAAATCTCCGTGCTGATCGATGCGGATTACACCGAGCTTGCCGTTCGCGCGCTTCACACCGCGTTTGACCTTGACGCAGCCTAGCTGAAACCCCCATCTGGGCCCAAGCATGCCAGATAGTTTCTCCATCCCCCGGTTATTAATGAACCGATTGCGATCGGTCATGGCCGCCGAGGCTGACACCGAGGCGCGCCTAATGAATGTCGTGCGCCTGGTTGCGGGGACGATGGTGGCCGATGTGTGCTCAATTTATCGGCGCACCGACGACGATCGCATGGAGCTGATCGCCACGGAAGGCCTGCGCGAAGATGCCATCCATCGTACGTTTTTGGCGCTAGATGAGGGCCTGGTCGGTCAAATCGCGCAAACAGCGCAACCGCTTTCCATCCAGGACGCGCCCCGTCATCCCAGCTTCTCATATCGTCCAGAAACGGGCGAAGATCCGTATCACGCCTTTCTTGGGGTCCCGATCCTAAAAGGTGGGCGCGTGATCGGGGTTTTGACCGTCCAGAACCGGACCGAGAGGCTCTATCAAGACGATGAGATTGATAGCCTGCAAACCATTGCAATGGTCCTGGCTGAAATCGTGCCAACCGAAGAAGCAGGTCCCGAACAGACCGATGCCGCTCGTGATGGTCGCCCAGTCAATCTTCAAGGACGCAGCCTGTGCGGCGGCCTCGGTATGGGCCGGGTTGTTTTGCATGACCCGGTCATTCCAGCGGCGCGCTTCTTCGCAGAAGACCCAGAAGTCGAAGAGCACCGGCTCGAAACCGCTCTGGAAGAGCTGCATCTCTCGATTGATCGCTTGCTTGCGGCGGAGATTGGCGGACTGTGGGGCGAACCGCGCGAAGTGATTGAAGCCTACAAGCTGCTCGCTTCGGATCCGACCTGGGCAGAAAAGCTGCGCGAGGGCGTTCGCGGCGGCCTTTCGGCAGAGGCCTCTATCGATCGACTGCGCCGCGAGCACCGGGCCCGCTTTGAGAAGGTTAAAGACCCTTATCTGCGCGAACGCTTGCACGATCTGGAAGACTTGGATAACCGCTTGCTCCGCATGTTGGCGGGTGGAGAAGAGACCACGCCAACTCGCGCCGCCCAAAGCGACGAGCCGCGCGTTTTGATTGCTCGTCGGCTCGGGCCAGCTGAATTGCTCGACTATGGCAAATCTGGTTATGCGGCGATCATTCTCGAAGAGGTCGCGACCTCTAGCCACGCAGCAATTGTCGCGCGCGGCCTCGGCATTCCAACGGTCGGCGGTATTGATGGCCTTCTGACCCATGTGTCGCGCGGCGATCAGATCATTGTCGACGGCGAAGATGGACGTGTGCATTTGCGTCCGGATGAAGAGCTCCTCAAAGCCTACGCTAATCGACAAGCCATTTTGAGCGAGCGCCAGGCGGTGTTCTCAGCGTTGCGGGAAGAGCCCTCAGAAACCAAGGATGGCGTGCCCGTCCGCTTGATGCTGAACGCAGGGCTTGGCTTGGACACAGAGCACCTGAACAATACAGGCGCGGATGGCATTGGCCTGTTCCGGACCGAGTTCCAATTCTTGATGTCCGAAAAATTGCCGAGCGTCACCGATCAGATCGATCTTTATCGGCAGATTTTGGACGCCGCGAATGGCCGGCCGGTCTACTTCCGGACATTGGACCTTGGCGGCGATAAGTTGCTGCCGAATTTAAACGATGCGCGCGAAGAAAACCCGGCGCTTGGATGGCGTTCCATCCGTTTCGCATTGGACCGACCTGGCTTGTTTCGGCGGCAACTGCGCGCCTTGCTGAGGGCGGCAGAAGGGCGATCGCTTTCGGTTATGTTCCCAATGGTGACCAGCGCACACGAATTTCGGCGCGCCAAGGAGATGCTGCTAGGCGAAGTCGAATGGGGCAAACGCCGCTGCTATGATGGTCCAAGCGAGCTAAAAATCGGCGCCATGCTGGAAACGCCCGCCTTTGCGTATGCTTTGGAAGACATCGCTGACGAAGTGGATTTTGTCTCTATCGGGACGAATGACATGCTGCAATTCTTCCATGCGGCGGACCGAATGACGCCCTTGGTCTCAGATCGCTATCCGTTCGTGAGCCGGCCAGTACTACGTTTTTTGAGCCAAGTTCAGGAGACCTGTTCGCGGCTCAACATCCCGATATCGATTTGTGGTGAAGGGGCGGGGCGTCCTTTAGAGGCGCTCTGCTTAATCGGCCTTGGTTATCGCAGCCTGTCCATGCCGGGTGGAGGCATCGGACCGGTCAAACGCATGCTCAGATCGTTAGATTTATCCCAATTCGGCCCGGCTTTTGCAGAACTCTTACAAAACCGAAATCCCGTTTTGCGTAACGGAGTGTTAGAGATTGCTGAATTACAGGGAATAGTTCTGAACGATGTCTAAACAAAAAGGCGAAGACTTGAGCACCGCGCCCGCCCTCGAGCCGTGCGACCCCGTTGAGACCGACACGGTCGAAACGGTCGGTGAACGCTTGCGAGCGGCCCGCGAAGCCCGCTCGCTGGAATTGCGCGACGTCGCCGCCAAAACCAGACAGTCTCAAGAAACCCTCGCAGCGCTCGAATCCATGGAAACGGCGCATATTCCGAGCACGATCCTGCGCTTGCAGGCGCGCAACTATGCACGCTTTCTCGGTTTGCCCGAAAATGAAGTTGCGAGTGCGTACGCTGAGCGCAGCGGCTCCACTAATGCTGCGGCCATGCCGGAAGAAGTGGTTCAGGCCAAGCTGCCGGTCAAAGCCATCGCCATCGGCGCGGGCGCCTTGCTGGCCGCTACGATTCTGATTGCGAGCATCAGCTTTGTCGTTTCGCAGTCTTCCTCGCCGCAATCAGAAGACCAATTGGCGATCTCGGCGCGCTTGGCGCCAACGAATATTGAAGAACTGACCTCCGTAAATCTGTCCGCCGATACAGGGAACGAGTTTTCTCTGCGCGCGACCAAGCCGGCTTGGATTGAAGTCCGCGGCTCGGATGGGACGGTGTTCCGGTCACGCCAAATGGCGGCGGGTGAAACCTATTATCCGCGCACGGGGGCCGGTTGGACCATCACCGTTCGCGACGCTGGTGCGTTTGAATGGCGCCTTGGAGACGATGTTGTGGCCTTTGTCGGCGACGATCAGCAGGCACTTTACTCGCTGAGCGTCGACAATGTCCTGCAAGAAACGCTCGACGCCCAACGTGCGGCGCTTGCCGAAGCACGCTCGCGCTCCGAGCGCGCGCGCTAAGAAAAAAGCCGGCCTCTAAGGACCGGCTCTTCTCTCAAATTATTTGATTTATCAGTCGTCTGGGCTGTTCAGCTCTTTCTGGAGCAGCAGCTGTTCGCCAACATTTGCGTAGTGACCTTGCTGGTCACCGGTTGCGAGGGTCGGACGGCAATTTGGTGAGCAATCATAAGTAAAGTTGGCGCCGGCCCGCTTCACGCTCACCCAAGTTGCCGTGTTGGCGGTGACCACGACATCGGCATTGACCAGCGTATTGCCGGCTTTGTCGAAGATCATGAGGTTCGTCGTGCCAAATGACTTACCGGTAACAAACAGAAGCGTGTCGTCATGGACGGCGACATCGGCAATGTTTGGATTACCGATGATCACGCTATCTGCATTGGTTTGAAGTTTGATGGCTTTGGCTTTGCCGGTCTCTACAGTGACTTGAGCCGCTTGGGCTGCAAACGAGAGAAGGGCGGCCGAAACACCGGCGATCGCGATCTTTGAGAGAGATGTCATCTGAAACTCCAAACTTTCATCGCTCTTTGTGCCGCAAAGAGGTTATTCGAATCCTAAAGTCGCCTGCGCG
>CAYNUI010000157.1:0-5992 GCA_964400185.1 uncultured Hyphomonas sp. | reverse complement strand
CTGATCCCGCGCATGTCGGAAGAAGCGCTGCGACTGGTGTCTCCGGTAAAGCATATGCGACGCACGGCGCTTGAAGAAACCGAGCTCAATGGCCAGCGTATCGCCAAGGATGAGAAAGTCGTCATGTGGTACGGCGGCGGCAATCGCGATCCGGACATTTTCCCGAACCCAGACACGTTCGACATGATGCGCGATAATGTTGATAAGCATATCGCGTTCGGACACGGCGTTCACAAATGCCTCGGCTCACGCGTTGCTCAGATGCAGTTGCGGGTTGCCTATGAGCAAATCTTCCGGCGCTTCCCGAACATCGAATTTACGGGCGACATCAAATACGGACCAAACGCGCTGGTGCACGCCATTTCGAAGCTCAAAGTGAACCTTTATGGCCGCGGCAATTCCCGCCCGACCCAGGTTCAAGTGAAGGCAATGGAAAACGCTTGAATTAGAGGACCAGTTGGGTCTGCGTGACCAGGCAGACCTTTTTGCCATTTGGATCAGTCACCTCGGTTTGCCAAACGGACAGACGCCGCCCGATCCGAACTGGGGTTGAAACGCCGGTCACCAAAGTGCCTGCGGGTGGCCCGCTCAAAAAGGCCGTGTTACTTTCAATCGTTGTTGTGCCCTTGGCGCCTTCAGGAATGGCGAGCCAGGCCCCGGTCGCGCCGAGAACGTCGCAAAAGCTCATCATACAGCCGCCATGCATGGTGCCGCCCGCCGTGCATAGCTCGTCGCGCACGAGCAGTTCGCCAACGACTTTGTCTTTTGAGGCCTCGAGCAGCTTAATGCCAAGCAGCTTTGAGTAAGGTTGCGCCTCCGCGATTTGTGCAAGTGGGTCCATCTCGTCCCTCCTTCTTAGGCGCAGCATAGTGCCTCCGCCGCCCCGCGAAAGCCCGCACCTAAGGTCAAGTTTCGCGCCTGATCAAATAAGTGTGATCAAGAAAAAACGTATTGATTGTCGATAAACACGCGACAGGGGAATTTTTCTAAGATAAGACTTTTCCATAAAGCAGAAGGGAGCCGTTGGTGATGAAACTGACTTTGAAATCTAATTCTTTGTTTGCCGGTGCGAGCGTTGCGCTTGCAATGGTTGTAAGTGGCTGTGTGGCCGTTGACGGGGCCGCCGCTCCGGAAGATACGACCGTCGTTGAAGAGACTGTGGCCGAGGCGACGGAAGCCGTTACAGAAACGGTCGAAGAAAAGGTTGTCGAAATGACATCCGAGGCCAAGCTGGCTGCGGTTCTCGATGCTCAGCCGGATGAAGTGAAAGCTCGTTACGGCGCGCGTAACCCGGCAGAGACGATGGCCTTTTTCGGCATCGAACCCGGCATGAAAGTCGCCGAAGCCCTGCCTGGCGGTGGTTGGTACTCGAAAATCCTGCTGGCTTATCTTGGCGAAGAAGGGGCTTTGGTTGGCGCGCATTATCCTGATGTGATCTGGAGCTCGTTCGGATTTGGCGAGGAATGGGCTGCCACGCGCATTGAAGGAACAAACAACTGGCCGACCCAAGCCGCTGAATGGGGCGTCGAAGGCGCCGCAAAGATCAAATCTGTTCGTCTCACAGAGATGCCGGCGGAAGCTGACGGAATGCTAGACGCGGTTCTGTTCATTCGCGCGCTTCACAATCTCAACCGGTTCTCCACCGAAGAGGCCGACTATATGGGCGACACGCTGGCTGAGGCCTATCGCGTGCTCAAGCCGGGCGGCATTGTTGGCGTGGTTCAGCACCAAGCCCCGGAAGGCAACAGTGATGAATGGGCGAACGGTAGCAATGGCTATCTGAAGAAAACGGCCCTGGTTGCAGCCTTTGAAGCCGCTGGCTTTGAGTTGGTCGGCGACTCCGATCTCAATGCGAATCCTAAAGATGTGCCGACCGAGGAAGACTTTGTCTGGCGCTTGCCACCCTCATTGGCGGGAACCGAAGAAGGGACTCCAGAGCGCGAAGCGAATGCTGCCATCGGTGAATCCAACCGGATGACGCTGAAGTTTAAAAAGCCAGCTTAGTCCGGCTTTGAAATGAAATCGTGTGGCGCAGAGCATCTTGCTTTGCGCCACCGCTTTATCGGACTTGGCAGTCCCATTGGCTTGGCGTAGACCACGCGCTGTTGTTCAAAAGAGATTGCTATGACCGCTTATCGCCTATTCGGGGCTGAAACCTCTCCATACTCTGTCAAAGTGCGCTCCTTCTTGCGCTATAAAGGCATTGAGTTTGAATGGATTGGGCGCAGCAAAGCGACAGAAGAAGAGTTTGCGGCCTTGGCGCGGGTGCCGACCGTGCCTCTGCTCTTGTCGCCAAACCGCCCAGCGAATCAGGATTCCACCAGCATTCTCGCCACTGTTGAGGCCGACCACGCTGAACCGTCCGCTGTGCCGGAAGATGCCGCTTGCGCCGCGCTCGCTCTCATCTTGGAAGACTATGCAGATGAGTGGCTCAACAAATTGATGTTCTTCAATCGCTGGGGACAGAAGCCGGACCGCGAAGTGGCGGGCGACCGGACCATGGAGCAATTGCTCGATGGGGATCTACCGCGCGCGAAGAAGAAAACCCGCGATCAAATCGTCAAGCGCATGCGCGACCGTCTTCCCTTGGTTGGCGTCGAAAAGAAAAATGAGAAAGTCTTGAAGCCAAGTTTTGAGCGCTTTTTCACTTTGCTCAACGCGCACCTTGAGAAATCGCTTTTCCTATTTGGCGGACGCCCTTCTGCGGCAGATTTCGCCCTCGCGGGGCAAGTGGCGCAATTGCTCATGGATCCAACGCCGGGTGATTGGCTGCGCGCACAAGCGCCGTTTGTCACGGCCTGGAGCGAGTTTATGGAAGACCCGAAAGCTGGCGGCCCCTTCAAACCGCTCAGCGAGCTGGAAGAGACGCTGCTCCCATTGTTCCGCGACGAAGTGGCGACGACCTACTTGCCGTGGGCGAAGGCCAATATGGACGCGGCTGAAGCCAAAGCTGAGCGGGTGACGCTCAAGCTCGACGGCAAAGCCTATGACCAGATCGCGCAGCACTATGCCGCGCGGGCGTTCCGGTCGGTCTCGAAGGCAGTCAAATCGGCCAAGTCTGCAGACGGGCTTGAGGCGTTTTTGGAGAAAGCCGGCGCGGCGGAGATTTTCGCTTAAGCGTCCTTGCCGTTTTCAGGCGAGCTCTGATCGGCCCAAAGTTCATAGTTTGAAACGATGATGCGGCCTCGCTCTAGATCGACGAGTGGGACATCTTCCATTGTGAAGGGAATGAGCACCGGCTTACCTCGTTCTTTTGGCTGCACTTCTACCAAATCACTAGCGCCGTGATTGAGCACGGCTTTGACCCGACCGATCGCTGTTTCGCCGCCGGCGAACACGTCGAGCCCAACGAGATCATCAATGTAGTACTCGTCTTCGTCTGGCTGAGGGAGCGCGTCGCGCGGCACATAGAGACGGGTGCCTTTCAATGCGTCCCATTCTTCCTTCTGGCGAGGGTCAGTTGGCGTGACGACGAAATGGTCCTTGGCTGGGCGCGCGCGTTTGGGATCGAGGGCAATTTCTCCCGTCTCGAGCAGAAAGGGCGCATAATCGAACAGCGCGTCCGGCTCGGCGGTAAAGCTTTTCACGCGCACGTCACCGCGCACGCCATGCGCGCCCATGATCGCGCCAACCACCACTAAATTGCGCTTTACGTCACTCATAATCGCCCAGCTAAACCGTGTGTTTACAGATTGGAAGCTTCCATTTTCCCCTCTTGCACACTAGGAGTGCGCGCTTGGAAGATGATGACGAAGACCATGACAGACAGTTTGCCGATTTCGATTGATGATGTGCGAGACGCCGCGAAGATCCTTGAGGGTCAGATTGAGCGCACGCCCATGCGCCATTCTAAGACGCTGTCCGAGATTACTGGCGCTGAGGTCTGGGTGAAGTTTGAGAACCTGCAATTTACTGCGGCGTTCAAGGAGCGAGGGGCGCTGAACAAGCTCGCGCGCCTATCAGACGATCAAAAAAAAGCGGGCGTGGTGGCGGCCTCTGCGGGCAATCATGCGCAAGGTGTTGCCTATCATGGACGTCGCCTGGGCGTGCCCACGACCATCGTCATGCCGGTGACCACGCCTTTCAATAAGGTCGAACACACGCGGGCATTCGGCGCACGGGTTGTCCTAGAAGGCCATACGTTTGACGAGGCGAATGCCTATGCGCAGAGCCTGCGGCAAAAAGAGGGCCTGACCTGGATCCATCCCTTTGATGATCCGGAGATCATGGCCGGGCAGGGTACGATCGCCCTGGAAATGCTGGAGGATAATCCAGAGCTCGACACGCTGATCATTCCGATTGGGGGTGGCGGCCTAATTTCAGGCATGGCGACCGCCGCGAAGGATCACAATCGATTCATCCGCGTCGTGGGTGTCGAAGCGTCTATGTATGCGGGTATGCGTGCACGTCTTGAGGGACGCGAGCCGAAGACCGGTGGGGCGTCGATCGCAGAGGGCATTGCCGTCAAAGACGTCGGCATCCTGACCGAGCGCGTCGTACGCGAACTCGTTGATGATGTGGTCGTTGTCGAAGAAGAGCATATCGAACGCGCGATCACGCTGTTTGCAGATATCGAGAAAACCGTGGCTGAAGGGGCGGGAGCTGCTGGGCTTGCCGCGATGCTCGCCCATCCTGCAAAGTTCGCCGGGCGCCGAGTGGGTCTGGTCCTGTGCGGTGGCAATATCGACTCGCGCCTCTTGGCGTCGGTTCTGACCCGGGCCCTGGTGCGCGACAATCGCCTGGTCAATATCCGTATCATTGGCGATGACCGCCCAGGTCTGTTGGCCCTGGTTTCGAAAGTTATCGGAGATGCGGGCGCAAACATTGTCGAGGTGACTCACAATCGGATCGCTTTGGATGTCCCCGCCAAAGGGGCCGAGTTCGACATCCTGATGGAGACGCGCGACGCGCAGCATACGCAAGATGTGATCGATGCTCTAGGCCAAGCCGGATACCCGCCGCGGACCAACTGATGGTGCAATGCAAAAATGGTAAATATTTTTGCAGGTCCCATTAAGATCTTAAATCTTGGTTAGAGAAATCTCGCTCTAAATCGTTCGCGAAAGTGGACCAAATTTAGGGCGAGTAATGCGATATCTGTTAGCTGTTTTAGGGATTGCGCTCACGATCTCAGGAGCATCTGCGCAAGGGATCAAACAGACCAAGGGCGAGTTTGAAGATAAGTTTCGGCAATTGGACGAAGTGCTTCCTAGTCCGAACGTCTATCGCAATGCGGCCGGCGAGCCGGGTCATGAGTACTGGCAACAAGAGGCCGACTATTCGATCAAAGTTAGCCTGGACGAAGATGCGCGCCGCCTGACGGCTTCTTCGACCATTACCTACAAGAACAATTCGCCTGACACGCTACGCTTTCTTTGGCTGCAGCTCGACCAGAACCGATTCCGCGAAGATTCCATCGCGGAGATGACGCGGACATTCGATTCCAAAATTCCTGGATCGGTCAACTTGCGCGGCGCGGTGAAGCCGCAAATCACGCTGCGCTCTTTGCGCCGCATGCAGTCGCAAGCCGATCATGATTATGGCTATGACATTACCCGTGTGGCCGATGCCCGCGGGGGCGCTTTGGACCACACGATTGTTGGCACGCTAATGCGGATTGACTTGCCGCGCCCTTTGCCCCCCGGCCAATCGACCCGATTCCAAGTCGACTGGGCGTATAATCTGGTTGAGCAAAAAGCCATGGGTGGCCGCGCCGGTTATGAGCACTTCCCAGATGATGCACGCGACGGGGGCAATGATATCTTCCTCGTCGCCCAATGGTTCCCGCGTATGGTCGCCTACTCAGACTATGAGGGCTGGCACAATAAGGAATTCCTCGGCAGTGGCGAGTTCACGCTCGAATTTGGTGACTATGATGTCGAGATCACGGTGCCGAACGATCATATCGTCTCGTCTGCTGGCGTTCTGCAGAATGATCGCCAAGTCCTAACCGCGACGCAGCGCGCCCGTTTAGCCGACGCCCGCGATGCCG
>CAYNUI010000156.1:0-5993 GCA_964400185.1 uncultured Hyphomonas sp. | reverse complement strand
CACGCCAAGGGTTGGACCGAAGATCAAGCGGTTGAGTATTTCAAAGAAAACTCGGCCATCACAGAAGCCCAAGCCCGCTCAGAAGTGCGCCGCTATCTGGTGCTTCCTGGTCAAGCGACAAGCTACAAGGTCGGCATGTTGAAAATCCAAGAGCTTCGCCGCGATGCGGAAGCCGAGCTGGGTGATGCGTTCGACATCCGCGCCTTCCACGATGTGGTCCTTGGTAGCGGTGCTGTCCCTCTCGAAATCCTAGAGCGCCAAGTCGACGACTGGGTCGCGAGCGTTAAGGGGGGGTAGTCTGCGAAGAGCGTTGGGAGCTTAGCTCCCAACATTCTCCAGGGACCCGAGCGCCTCTTGGACGTGCTCCACGAAGAGGCGCGCTTTGCCACGCAGTTTTCCGCCGGTCCAAACCACCGATAGAGGAAGATCTGCGCCGCGCCATTCCGGCATGATGCGGACCAAATTGCCGGCGCGCACATGCGAGCAGACCAGCCAATCTGGGCCGATAAAAATGCCGAGGCCATCGACGGCGGCTTGCAACAGTGTGTCGCCGGACGAGCCGCGAAAACGGCCATCCATCATAATCCGATGCTCTTCGCCGGTTTCGACATGTTTGAGCGTCCATTGCTGACCTTGCAGAGACTGGCGGAAGACCAGGCCTTGATGGTCTTTCAAGCTCTCTGGACAGACCGGTGAGCCAAATTGCTCCACATATTTTGGCGAGGCCCAGATGCCGCGATAGGCAACGAGCAACCGTTTCGCCATCAGCGCGCTATCGGTGAGTTCGCCGAGACGAAAGGCGACGTCGACGCCCTCTGTGACCAAGTCCGTGTAGGTGTCGTCGGTCATCATATCCATGCGAATGTGGGGATACTTTTCGAGGAAGGGGGCGACGGTCGGCGTGATGACAAGTTGCGCCAAGGAATGCGGTGCGCTGACCCTCAACATGCCAACCGGTTCTTGATCCAGGCCGCGCGCTTCGGCTTCTGCGTCGTCAAACTCGGCGAGGATGTCCTGCGCGCGAGAATAGAAACGTTGCCCCGCTTCTGTGAGCGACAGGGCTCTGGTCGTGCGGTGAAACAGTTCGGCACCAATCTGGTGCTCTAGGTCTTGGATCCGGCGCGACACGGTCGGCTGTCCAATTGAGAGGTCGGCCGCCGCTCGTGAGAAACTGCCAGCGTCAGCGACCCTTAAGAACAGTCTCATCGCATCAATTCGATCCATGCCCATCAGCTCCTATGCGAAAATTGCATGACCCATATGGAACCTCTCTGAGTTCCGCAAAAGGGGGGCATGGGCCATTTACGCAGCATCGACGGCAAACCCCGACCGCCGACACGAAATTCTAAAGGAGCCTATCGTGGCAGATTTTACGTTGCACACCCCCGAAACCGCGCCAGACGGCGCGCGCGACTTCATCGCAGGTGTGAATAAGAAAATGGGTTTTGTCCCATCTCTCTATGCTGTGTTTGCTGAGAACCCCGCGGTTCTTCACGCCTACACACAACTCGCTGATCAACTTGGTCAAACCGGCCTATCGCCTCTGGAACAGCAAGTCGTAACCATCACGGCAAGCGTCGAGAATGAGTGCCATTTCTGTGTCGCTGCACACACGACGATTTCAGAAGGCGCAGGTCTTGATCTTTCTGTGATCGACGCGGTTCGTGAAGATCGTCCAATCAGTGATCCGAAGCTCGAAGCGCTTCGCACGTTCACCAAGAAAGTCGTCATCGATCGCGGATTTGTTTCCGACACCGACGTCGACGCCTTTTTGGCGGCTGGCTATGAGCGAAGTGCAGTTCTCGCCGTCATTCTTGGCGTCGCTCTCAAGGTGATTTCGAACTACACCAATCACGTCGCTGAGACACCGGTGAACGAAGCTTTCCAAAAGCATGCATGGACGCCAAAAAGTAAGCGCGAAACGGTCGCTGCTTAGTCCAGTTTTTGTCGACTCAATCGAGGGTCACAGGTTCGCCTGTGGCCCTTTTTTTGTTGCCCTCTCAGTGTCTCACAAAACGCTCACACCGACGTGACTAAGCCTCACACAGACGTGGTTCGTAAGTGAAGAATGGCGCGCGTAAGTAGAGGTCACCAACCAAGGAGGGACTTATGACAACTCTAACTGAAACACTCACCCCCGCAGCCGAAAAAACCGGCCTCTTCGCGAAAATCAAAACCTACGCGCCGCACGCTATTGCAGGTGTTGCCTCGCTGGTTTTCCTCGACAGCCTACGCTTTAAATTCACCAATGCGCCTGAAACACAGGTCATCTTTGGCAAGCTGAATGATTGGGCCGCAAGCTTCGGCGCCGACGGCCTGTTCGCCCAGACCGGTCTGTTTAGCCAATATGTGATCGGCACCGCAGAATTATTTGCGTCTGCATTGCTTTTGATAGGTATCCACCCCGCTTTCCGCCGCTTGCAAGCGATCGGGGCTTTGATTGCTTTTGCCGTGATGAGCGGCGCTGTGAACTTTCACCTCTGGACCCCGCTCGGCATTGATCCGAACAATGATGGCGGTGGCCTGTTCTTCATGGCGGTCGTCGTCTGGTTCACCTCTGCAGGACTGGCATTTTTGCGCCGCAAAGAGCTGTTCGCCATTTTCAATGGCCTCAAAGCGACCCTGTTCCCACCGCGTTCATAATCAAACGCTTACTCCGATAATCACCGCATTCGAAAGATGAAACTCATGAAAATCCGTACTCTGATTGCCGCCGCCATGATCGCCGTAGGGCCAATGGCTGTGACTGCGCCAGCCGCTTATGCCGATAAGGATGCCGTCTATACGGGCCGCTTCTCTAACGTGGCACTGCAAGGCTATGACACCGTCGCTTACTTCACGGTCGGCGAACCGACCAAAGGCGACTCTGATTTCTCGACCACCTATGAAGGCGCCGAGTTCCACTTTGCGAGCCAAGAAAACCTCGACTTATTCTTGGCTGATCCTGCCAAATATGCCCCTCAATATGGCGGGTATTGCGCTTGGGCCGTGGCTCAAGGTCAAACGGCCAAAGGCGATGCGCGCCGTTGGGCCGTCGTTGATGGCAAGCTCTATCTGAATTATAATAAGGGCATACAGAAAAAGTGGGACAAAGATCGCGCTGGCTTCATCACGAGCGCGGATACGAACTGGCCGACCGTGTTGCAGGATTAAGGGCACTCTCCCTCTGCATGGGCCCCCAGCACTTTTGGACGGCCAGCCAACCCCGCATGGATCCCCTCCCATGCGGGGTTTTCTTTTGCGCTCAGTTTAACAGCGCGCCTGTCACCTCACAGACACAGTTAATGATCGTCGACAAATCCTGTCTAAGACTTCACACACATGAAAGGCGAAACCTGTTTGAAACCTGTTCGCGCGAAAATACGGCGCGATACAGGAGCTAAACATGTATAAAAGTGCGGTAGCAGCTATTCTTGCCGGTGCGGTGATCGTCCCCGCAGCGGCGGCCGAGTCTCAACTATACGTCAATGGCGGCTTGTCTGTCTTTGACACTGAAGGGGCGAACATCAATGCTTTAAATCTCCGCGGCGGGATCGAGTTTAATGCGCTCGTAGGGGCCGAGTTTGAAGCCGCGTTCGGCCTCGGCGCCGAGGACATCAATGGCTTTGCGGGAGCGCAAGTCGAAGTTGAAAACCAGTTCTCAGGGTTCTTTGTCGGACGGTATCCGGTCCTTCCAAACGCGGAAGTTCTCGGCCGCATCGGTTACACCACTGGCGAGCTACAGACCTCAAATAGCGGTGTGTCGAGCGATGCAGAAATTGACGGTATCGCGTTCGGTTTTGGCGGCGAATACATGTTCACCGAGGCCTTTGGCGTGCGAACAGACTATACCCGCATCGAGGTTGATGACGACCAGATTGATGGCGGCGTGAACGTCTTCTCGATCGGCGGCGTCTTTAAGTTTGGCGAAGTGCGATAGCGCGGGCGCCATTACAACTTGTAAAACCCCGGACCTTGTTGGTTCGGGGTTTTTTTAATCCCGTTCCGCCCAGGTCTTGAGAATATGGTGCGCCACAGCCATAGGCGGCGGGGCATAAATATCAGGATGCGTGCCAGCAAGAACTTGCCGCGCTTCTTCGCGTGTAATCCACCGCGCGGCTTCCAGTTCGTCTTGCTCAACTGAAATCTCAGTCGTTTCCGCTTCTAAGATAATGCCGACCATGAGCGATGACGGAAACGGCCAAGGTTGGCAGAACAAGTATTCGGCTTTGGCTGGATCAGCGATAATCCCGGCTTCTTCTTCAAGCTCACGGGCTGCCGCTTGTTCGACCGTTTCGCCAGGTTCTACGAAGCCAGCCAGCGCCGACCAAAACCCTGCAGGCCAAGCCGCTTGGCGTCCGAGTAAGCATTTGTCGCCCTTGGTCGCCAACATGATCGCGACGGGATCCGTGCGCGGAAAATGTTCTGCTCCGCAAGAAGGACAGACGCGTTTCCAGCCTGCTTCAGCGAGTTCGCTTTCTTGCCCGCATTTGGAACAAAAACGATGGCCCCGATGCCATTCCAAAATGCTGCGCGCGGTTGAGGCGAGATTAGCCTGCATGGCGTTCAAACTGCTGGCGGCGGCCCGCATATCGGTAAAGTCGCCTGAGCCCTCTAAGAGCGAGCCTTGAAGCTTGAAACCGCTGCCCATATTGACCGCAAAGATCGGTGCGCCGGCTTTGTCCTCGCCCAAAAATATCATTTCTTCTTGGGGTGTTAGTCGCGCCACTTCAGGACCGAGCCAAACTAAACCCTGGCCGCTTGCATCGACCAGAGGCAATCCACGCTGCATCAGAAATACCAAAACATCGTCTCGCTGAAGCGCCGCTTCTAGCCAGGCCTTATTGGTGCGATGGTGGGCGGCGCGATTGATGGGATGGCTGGCGAGCGGGATATCATTAGAAGTCGTCATGGAAGTCGATTTAACAGCTTCACCCCCCTTGTCACGAGGTGACCTAAGGGCGATATAGCCCTCGGAGGCTGGCGGTGGACGAGCTCCTCGCCAACCGGGTCAGGTCGGGAACGAAGCAGCCCTAACGAGTTTTTCGGTTCGGGTCGCTGTCCAGTCTCCACTTTCTCTCACTGTCTGAGATCAAAGCGCCGCCAGAAAGGCATTGGCGTTTGCGAGATGGGTTTCGCGTTTCTCGTCGTCCATTTTTCGGGCCATAGAGACCATCATGACCCACCGCGGATTGCCTTGTAATTGCTCGGCATTCTTCCAAATCCAGCGCCAATAAAGGCCGTCCCAGACCTCACACCAATCCCCCTTGGGGTAATGGCTCATCTTGCGCACATAAGCCGATCCAGAAAAGTAAGGTTTGGTTGTGATTAAGCCGCCATCGGCATGTTGGCTCATCGCATAGACATTCGGCACCATCACCCAATCATATGCGTCGATGAATAGCTCCATGAACCAGCGATAGATCTGCTTGGGTGAAAATTCGCAGAGAAACATAAATCCCCCGAGCACCATAAGGCGCTCAATATGGTGGCAATACCCCGTCGCGAGGATCCTTTGGATCGTATCATCAATGGGCGGAATGCCCGTGGTCCCGGTCCAAAACGCTTCAGGAATGTCCCGGCTATGCCCCCAATGATTTGAGGTGCGCATCTGCACGCCGAGGTCGTCATAGGTCGCACGCATAAACTCGCGCCAGCCAATGATCTGGCGGAGGAAGCCCTCGGCAGAATTGATCGGAATGTTGCGCCGTTCAACGTGATCCATTGCGGCGTCGATGATCTGGTGCGGGGTCAGCAGACCGACGTTCAACATCGGTGTGAGTGCGGCATGCCAAAGCAGCTCCTCGCCTTGAACGATCGCGTCTTCGAACGTCCCAAATCGTTCAAAGCGTTGCTGTAGGAAAACGTCCAGCCATTCTGCCGCAGCGCTATGGCTGGTCGGCCAGATCACGTCATCAAGTATGCCATAATTGTCTGGAAATTGTGCTTCAATTGACGCCTGTGCGGCGCGTTCCAATTCATCTGGGTCGCGGCGTGGGAGCTGCGGAATCGCG
>CAYNUI010000155.1:0-6017 GCA_964400185.1 uncultured Hyphomonas sp. | reverse complement strand
CAAGAGCTCGAAGCAACCGACTCTGTCAGCCGACTGATTGGCAGCGCCGACGCCGATGGGTTCGGCGTCCACAATGCCTCTTTGGAAGTCCGCGGGGATTGCCGCGGAAAGCTCGGCTGCTAGCTGCGATCAACGAGCACAGCCACAAACAGCGCTGGTTCATCGCCTTCGACTGCCCACGCATGATTGGTGGCGCGTTGCACGACCACATCGCCCGGACCAATGACGGCTTCTTCCTTATCTAAGATGAGACGCACGCGTCCTTTCACCAAAATGATGGCATCAATCGTGTGGGTGAGGTGCATGGCTGGATGCTTAGACGTATCTGGCTGATGGTCGCCGGCGCCCATAGCGATAAAGGCTTGCCGCGTGAGCGCCGCCATATCCTCTGGCGAGGCGCCCTCGGGCGCAGGCTCAATCGCAAACCAGCGGATTTTGACCTTGCCGGATGCAGGCGAGAGTTGCGGAGTGCCTTTGGCTTTATCGTCGCAAGGCTGCCCGTCCAATGGACCGCTCGCCGCGTCGTGCCAGATCTCATAAAGACCACCGACATCACCTGACCGAAACATTTCAGCAGGACCATCATCGATCAAAATGCGGGATTTGCCATCCGGGTCATTCGTCGTGACGATCCGTCGTAAATTCGCAATCGCATCCACCACATCGCTCATCGCGCTACCTCCTACCTTTTGAGTGTCAGGCTAGGATGGTCTTGACGCGGCTGGCAAGTCTTTCCTAAACAGCGGCCTCAACGGAGACTTTATGTTTAGCCAGTCCGAGACCCGGTAAGGGCCCCGAACCGCAAAAGATTGCCAGACGGGGCCAGAAACAGCCGAGCCCTGATCCGCCCGCCGGATCAGCCTGTTTCTTTGCGCCATGAGCGCACAATCGGACAACTCTCAAAATGGATATCTCACGCGCCGAACAGCGCATCCTACACCTGCTCGCTCAAGGCGGGCGGATTGAAATCGAACGCGGCGACAGCCGAAAAATAGAACGCGTCATCTGCATCAATCGTGATGGCTGGCGCGCGCCTGGCTTGGACCTAATGTTGTTTCGCAAACTGAAACGCCGACGGGCCATCGCCTCTCAGCGCGGACAGCCTTACCGGATCACCCGGCGCGGCTTAGAACTGGTCCGTTCTGAGTTTGACAATCGCTGAACCTGGCGGGAGCGTTACAGAAAACGTGACTCTCCCGTCACACTTCAAAAGATTGCAGGGATTTGATCAGAACAGGTCTTCCTCAAACTGAGAACGAGTCTTAACTCAATCTTAAAGCGAAGCAGTCGCAAAATACGTAAAAGCATTTCGGAGGCCTTCAGAATGATTCCTCGCTCGGTCGCGATTCCTAAGACTTGGAAAACTTTCAACTTTGCGAGTTTCTTCTCGGCTATTCTTTATCCGGCTTTAGGGCTAGCCACGCTCATCACCGTAGTCATCCTTGGCGCAACGCTCTCGGGTCTGACCTTGCGCTGGTATTATTTGCCGCTCGGAATTGGGATCGTGCTGTTCTCGATCTTTATCTGCAATGCTGGCATCGGCCCGTTGCATCGGATTATGCAGCACCGCGCCGGAGAGCTGAAGGCGCCCGGACAGGTGATCACTATGATCAACCTGATGATCGCGATGCAAGGCAATGTCCGCGACTGGGTCAATTATCACAGCCAGCATCACCGCTTTTCGGACGCCCCAGGAGATCCGCACAATCCGTTTGAATCCAAGCGCTGGGCCTGGGTCGGTTGGATCCTTTGGCGCGATGCAAAAGACATGGCCCGCCCGATGGCGCTGTGGCTGAAGAAGCATCCGATCATCGTTTGGATGGACGCGTTTTATAACTCGCTCTCACTGGTCCTGCACTTGGTTGTTCCGGCTGTGATCTATCTGATCGTTTGGGCCGCGGGTGGTTCTCTGGTTCTGACCGCCATCTGCCATGCGAGTTTCGTCATTGGCCGCGCCATTCAGTTCCACGCCACCACCTATGGCATCAATGTCCTCGGGCACTTGAAAACGCCGGTCTGGGCCGACCATTTGATTGGCCTCCTAACAGGTGGCGAAGCCTTCCATGACCACCATCATGATGAGCCTGTCAGCGCTTTGCATCGTCCGCGCAAAGGCGTCTGGAACCGCATTGTCGACTATAATGGCACCATGCTACTCATCTATGAGAAGCTCGGCTGGGTGAAGAATCTGAAGATCGCGCCGCAATTCGCTTAAAGACCGCTCTCGCGACGACAAACTAGCGCGCCTCGACCAATCTATGCTTCGGTGCTCCCTGACAAGATGGGAGCACCAAACGCATGGCTGATATCGCAAATGATCCAAGACTGGACCCAAGACTAAAAGCGATCTTATCGGTCTTCCCGTCTCCACAAGAAAGCGATGTGCCCTCCAGAGAGGCGCAACTCGCTGAGGCGAACTCCGATGAAGCTAAAGCCGCCGCCGAACAGATGCGGATGATGCTGGAGATGATGGACACCGAAGAGGTTGCGCCGTCAGCCGGTCTCGACATCTCCGAGAAAGAATTTGTGTCTGCCCCAGATGGCAACACGGTGAAGGTTCGATTTGTCCGACCACAAACCGACGAAGCTGTGCCCTGCATCTATTACATCCATGGCGGCGGCATGATGGTGTTTTCATGTTTCTACGGAAACTATCGCGCCTGGTCGAAAGTCATCGCAGCGAACGGTGTCGCGGTGGCCATGGTCGATTTTCGCAATTGCTTGACGCCGTCTTCTTCCGAAGAGGTCGCGCCATTCCCAGCCGGACTGAATGATTGTGTCTCGGGCGTGAAATGGCTGTCAGAGAATGCGAGCGAGCTTGGCATTGATCCGAACCGGATCGTGGTGGCCGGCGAGAGCGGCGGTGGCAATCTCACCATCGCGACCGGCCTTAAGCTCAAGCAAGATGGCGATATCGGTCTGATCAGTGGCCTCTACCCGCTTTGCCCTTACATTGCAGGTGCGTGGCCTCAAGACGACCTGCCCTCCTCAATCGAGAATAATGGCATCCTGATCGCGCTTCACTCCAATTGGGGCGCCATGGCCTATGGGATGGAAGAGTTTGAGAACAAGAACCCGCTCGCTTGGCCGCGTTTTGCGACCGAAGACGACGTGCGCGGCCTGCCTCCAACCATGATCAGCGTAAATGAATGCGACCCGTTACGGGATGAAGGTGTGGCGTTCTATCAATTGCTGATGCGTGCAGGCGTTTCGGCCCGCTGCCGCGAAGTGCGCGGGACCTGCCATGCCGCAGAATTGTTCATCAATGCCTGTCCCGACATAAGCGGCGACACGGCGGCGGATATGGCGCGATTTGCCAAGCTAAGCGGGAAATAAAGTCAAAAATTTCTCGCGTCGGCCTTGGCCCAAAACTTGTCCAGCACGGCTCCTCCTGTTGCAAACACAGGGAATCGAGCCTTTTGATCCAAATCGATACAACTTTGCAAACAGGCCCCTAACGGCCTTGCGTGGGTTGTGTCCAATTTTCATGAAAATTCACAGACCTCCCTGAAACCGGCTTTAATTTGGCTCCTGTATAAGAACGCCACGGTCGCAGAAGTGACCGATCGAAACCAAATGAAGATGGTGGAAAAAATGGCGCAGAACGCTCAACTTCTCAGCGTACGTGGCCCGGATGGCCGACCGCTGACTCTGGCAGATTTGCCAAAACCCGGCATCACCCGCTGGGTCACACGCCGCAAGGCAGAAATTGTTGCCGCCGTTGGTGGTGGTCTTTTGACTGAGGAAGAAGCGCTGCGACGCTATGACCTCAGCGAAGAAGAATTCTCTGGCTGGCGCGCGCTTTACTCTAAGCACGGCCGCAAAGGCCTTCGCACCACACGGCTGCAGCAATATCGCTAAGGCTTAAGGACTTGCGCGCCCTGCTGCGTGGGCTGCGCTAAGTAAGTCCTTGTTAAAGCGCCGTTTACGACGCCTCCCGTATGTATGATCGGGAACGCCCGCACCTGCGCCGGGCGAAGGTGTAGTAAATGAGCGCGACCAATCGAACACCGACCACACGTCTTCTCGCCCTTGCTGCGCTATTACTCGCAGCGGGGGTGTTCGCGTTACGGGCAACCGATTTGTTCAGCGCCCCAACGCCCGCGCCAATCGGCGACCGCGTTGAGCAAGAACTCACCTACCTGCTGGAACCCATCACCGGAGCTGACAAAGTGCGGGTTTCGGTCACCGGCCGTACAGACCGCCAGATCTTGATTATGATCGATGGAACAGTCGCGTCCGACATGCGCGCGTCGCGCACACAAATCGAAGCCGTCCTTGCTGCATCGATCGGCTATAATGCTGAAACAGATACGCTCACGCTGACGCAATTCCCGTTCGCGCGCGGCGTTGGCGCAAATCTAACGCCGATGCAAATCGCTGAGCTTACAAGCCTCGGGCTGCTGTGCGGCTTGCTGTTGATCTCGCTCTTGAACGCGCCAGCGACCCGTACGATTGAGCCCGTCCAGCCTGCCCCTGCGCTGCGAGAGCCTTATCCCGCCCAAGCAGCGAGGATCGCGGCTCCCGACGCCGTCGAGAGTTCCGACTTAAAAACAGCGAGCACGCTGGCTGAATCCAAACCGAATGAAACTGCCCGCATGGTGCGTGGGTGGATGTCTTATGCGGAGGAGTAGATGAGCTTACCTACCCTCTCCGCGCCTGCGTCTCCTAGCGGCCTTCGCCGAAGCGCAATGCTGATGCGCGCGCTGGGTGCAAAAGCCGCCTCGGTCTGGTCGCAGCTCTCGCCGCAAGAGGCAGAGCAATTGAGCCAAGCCATGCAGGCCTTGCCTGAAGACCAGGATGCCGAAAAGAACGCTCTGCGCGTCTATGTGCAATCCATGACAGCGACCCCAAGTGCGAGTGATCCGGCACCAGGGTCTGTTTGGAGCCGTCTGTCAGCGCTTGAAGGCACCACACTCGCCAACATGATCCAGGATGAGAGCCCGCAAGTCATTGCTCTTATCTTATCCCGCCTCGCCCCCGACGCGGCCGCGAAGACGGTGCGCGTGCTGCCTCGATCGATCGCCACCGAAGCGCTCAAACGCATGTTGAGCCTTGGCGAGGTTCATCCGGCGGCGATCAAGGCGCTGGAACTGGCCCTGTCAAAAGGTCTCGATCACGCCAAACCAACGCAAATGAACGGTGGCCACGAACATGTGGCGCGTATCTTCGATCAGCTGGACAGCCAATCAGAAGAAACCTTGCTCTCGTCTCTGAACACAGCCGAACCTGGCTCAGGCGAGAAAATCCGTGCGCTCATGTTCACCTTTGCCGACCTCGCCTCACTCGATCCGGCGAGCATGCAGACCATTCTCGGCAGTGTTGATCGCGCTGAACTGACGCTGGCCCTCAAAGGCGCGCCAGAAGGTGTCACAGACGCCTTCTTCAAGAATATGACCCAACGCGCGAGCGACCTCTTGCGTGAGGAAATGGACGCGTCCGGCCCGGTCCGTCGCAGCGATATTGAAGCGGCCCGCGCAGAGATCCTGACGCTTGCCCGCACGCTCGTGACACGGGGTGACATCCTGGTGCGCGACGCGGATGATGAGTTGATCGAATGAAGCGGCGTATCGAGAAAATCGAACCCTATCCGTTTGCCAGCGACTTCCGCGCGCCAGAGCCCGTATCAGCAGACGCGATCAGCATGACCACGCAAGAGCTCGCTTTATTGCTAAGTGATGCGCAAGCTGGCGGCGCCTCGATCGCTCGAAATGATGCGCTTGCTGAAGAGGCAGAAAAGCTCGCCAAAACCTCCGCAGAGCTCAAAAAAGTCCTAACCGGCATTGTCGATCTTGCCGCGCATCTTGAGCATGCGGCCATCGATGAAACAGACCGCCAAGCTGCCCTTGATCGCGTGCGCCGCCTCGCCGCAGTTGTGATCGAAGGCCAAGGTGACTTATTTGGCGAATAAGCCGGTTCGTTCACCTCTCGGTTACCATTCACCGCCAGTCTGAACCGACCAACCCAATCAGAGACAATCGACACATGACCGTAAACCGCGCCCTCGAAGACAGCCT
>CAYNUI010000154.1:0-6093 GCA_964400185.1 uncultured Hyphomonas sp. | reverse complement strand
GCAGAAGCTGCCAAAAGTGCGGATCTGCTGGTTCATGTGGCAGTGCAGCAACGTTTCGGGCACAAAAAAGCGCATCTCGAAAGATGCGCTTTTCGATTGAGTTTGTGTGATCCGGTGGGATCAATCCCAAGGGTTGAATCGGGTGCGCGGCTTCAAAATATCGGACTCCGCGTCAGCATCTGCTTCGGCCTCTGTTTCGGAGAGCACGGCCGTAGCGCTGGAATCCGCGTGGCCGAAACTGATTCCATTGCTGGAGTCCAACGGTGGAAGCGTCGATTGGCCCTCCGGTTCTGGCAACACATCGTCGGTGGCGTCGATGATGATTTTTTCAGACTGCGCGGGCGCCGTTGTCGGGCCAGGGATGCCGCTGGCTTCGGTTTTTGCCGCCAATGCTCCGAGGCCAAATCCCGCACCGATCCCGCTCAGGCTATAAGACTGAGCCGGCGCTTCGGCGGCAGATTCCGCGTCAGTTGTGGCGGCGACTGGTTCTGGCGAAACCTCGGCCGCGATCTCGGCGGGCTCAACCGCGTCAACCGTTTCCAGGACGGGTTCGCTCAGCGCGACCGCCTCAGGCTCGGGATCCGATGCAAAAGTGCTGAATGAAGACGTGGCAGCGACAGGTTCGTTCGGCTCGAGCGCGGCGTCCACGGCGACGAATGAAGGCTCCGCAGCCTCGACCGCCTCCGGCTCCAGGTCAGGAGTCTCGATTTCAGGTTCGGCGGTTTCGGCAGCGATCTCTTCGATCGCATCCACTGCCGGCGCGCTTTCGACCGTTTCGATCTCTTCGCTTTCGATCTCTTCGCTCGGCGTGCCGTCATCATCTGAACCGAATGGGACGTAAGCGACCGTCGAAATCGGGGCCGCTGTCGAAATCACAGATGGTTCCTCTGTGTCCGAGCTTTCTTCATCCGCCTGTGTTTCAATCTCCGGCACGGGCTCAGTTTCGACCTCACTGATCGTCTCATCTGCCGTCTCGACTGCGTCATCCTCTTGGGACAGACCTGCTGCCAGGGCGACTGCGCCGACAGCGGACGCAGCGGCTGCATCCAAGCCAGACTCGTCACGGCCGTTCACCTCGTCCGCAAGACGTGCCACCGCTTCGGTAAGCTCAGACTCGCTTTCCGCAGGCGCTAAATCGTGGGCCAGGGTTTCCGTCGCTTCGTCGGTTACCGCGTCAGTATCGTTGTCGACGCTTGACTCATCGTCAGAGGCTTCGGGCATACCAAACGCAGCGACGGTGTCTTCGCTCTCTGTTTCTTCGCTGGCGTCGAGCTCAGTTTCGTCGGCGTCCTCTGCCATGGAAACAGATCTATCTTCCTCTTCCGGTTGATCGCTGTCGTCCATCGCTTCGAGACCCTGAGAGCCGTCCGCTTGATCGCCTTCCGCTTCGCCTTCTTCAGTCTCTTCGATCGCTGCGACCGCGACAGGCTCCGAAGTGCCCTCTTCGGCGACCTGTTCGGTGTCTGACGCGACTTCGGTTGCGGCCTCGATTTCAGGCTCAGGCTCGGTTTCTGTTTCAGCGGCCGCTTCCTCGGCGGCTTCTGCTTCAACGGCTTCTGGCGCTTCCTCGGCAAGCGCGCTGGCTTCATTGATGGCGTCTTCAGGCGCGTCCGCCGCCATTTCAGGCTCAGGTTCTGTCTCGACGGCAGCGGGCTCTTCCATGCCAGCGAGCAAAGTCGAAATCGCTGTTTCAGTCCCCAATGCGATCCGGGTCGCTTCGGAGGTCATGGTTGCAACCACTTCAGAGTAGGACTGTCCGGCGTCGTTTTGCGAGACCGACAGCTCGCTGGCCTCAGCGCGCTCGAGTTCTTTGCCATCAATGCTGGTAATGACGATCTGATCAGCGGCGCTGGACAGGACCACGCTATAGCCTTCGGTTGAGTAGATGATGTTGCCATCATCACCTTCGGTCCAATCGAGCTTGCCGAGTTCGGTCATCTCTGCGAGCCGATCGATCAGTTTTTTTGTGGAGGAGTGCAACATTGTGAGACCCACCTTCTGCGTTTCTTTGACCCGCGCACTTTATCCGTTCCGAGCCTCTGAATCCTAGGGGGCAAAGGCAAGATTCAGATGAATTTACGGTTATATCTACTTGTTTTTCCGAGGTTTCCGGACAGGTGTACGAAGGGCGTTTACGCGGTGTTCAATTCCGTTTGATTTGACCGAGATGTGCGCGCATGATTCTGATCTGGAAAAAGGACCTCTTACGTGGATCGATTCTGGTACTTTCTGATCCCCTTGGTGATCTTGATGCTGGCCGAGGCCATCTGGCCGCGTCGCCCTCGCGCACTGCCGCGGTCAGCACGCTGGCCGGGCGCTGCGCTTTTGCTCGGATCAGGCTTGGTTTTATCGAGGATTGTGGTGCCCGCGGGGTTGGTCGGTTTGGCCTTATGGGCTGAAGAAACCGGGATCGGGCTCTTTCAGATTGTGGACTGGCCGCTCTGGGCGGTCGCGGTGGCAGGCTATGTCCTCTTCGATCTCGCGGTTTGGGCCCAGCATGTCGCCATGCATCGGGTGAATCTTCTATGGCGCTTTCACCGGGTTCATCATGCCGATCCTGATTTTGACGTGATGACGGCGCTGCGCTTTCACCCGGGCGAGATCTTGATCTCTCTCGCCTGGAAGGGCGCCGTTGTTGTTTTGATCGGCGCCCCGCCGGTCTTCGTGCTCTGGTATGAAGTGATCTTGAATGTTGGAGCCATGTTCAATCATTCCAATCTGGCGCTGAAGCCGAGCGTGGATCGGTGGCTGAGACGGCTCATTGTGACGCCTGATATGCATCGCGTGCATCATTCGACTGAACATGTCGAAGCCAATCGCAATTTTGGGTTCTTCTTACCTTGGTGGGATCGCCTGTTTCGGGTCTACCAAGATCAACCTGATCTAGGCCATTCCGACATGCGAATTGGCCAAACCCGTTGGCGGGCCAGCGCAGATCAATCATTCCTGTCTTTGCTCTATCAGCCGCGAAACGAGCTTTAGGATCCTGTCCAGGTCCGCCGCGTTTCAGCGATGTCTTGGACGAAATCTTTCACCGCCATGTCTCCAGTGCCCGCAAGACCGGTGCGGAAGCCTTGAACCGTGAGGTCGGGGGCAACCACGAGGTAAGTCGGTGTCCAACGAATGCGTAAGAGCTCTCGAATAGAGGCATCCCGGTCGATCAGGGTTGGGGCGGACCAGCCTTGCTCCTCAAACCAAGCAGAGACCGAACTATAGCCGCGAAACGCCTGGCGTGTGCGCTGGTCGTTCTGCGGTGTGTGGATGGACATGAAGTCCACGTCCGGATCTTGCGCGAGCGCTCGAGACAAGGCGGCGGCATAAGGCGCATCATTGCGGCTATCATGGCACCAGATGCCCCAGACCTCGATCACGGTCCATCGGCCTTCTAGAACCGACGACGCGAAACTGGCGCCGCTCGCAAGCTCGCCAGAAAAAGCGGGCAGGGGCTTGCCGAGGCCCTCATAAGTGAAGGGACGGCCATAACTGTCGCGTGGGACATCGCCCCGGCTGAGGTCCGCTGTGGCAGGGGCCTCCATGCCGGGCGTGTAATAGCCAATGGCGGCGTCCTTTCCGACCGGCGGCGCATCTGCTTGCGCCCAAGCTGCGGCACTCAATGCCAGAAATGAAACACTAATCGCTCGCAGCATGGGCATCCTTACTCTGTGTTACGCGCCTGGAATGCGCAGCACTTGGCCCGGATAGATCTTATCCGGATGCTTGAGCATCGGCGTATTGGCATCAAAAATATCCGGGTAGCGCATCGCGTCACCATAATATTTCTTCGCAATCTTGGACAAAGTGTCTCCCGATTTCACAGTGTGAAACACCGAGTCTGCCACCTTGGCCTTCGATTTGACTTTCATATCGTCAGACACTTCGCCAATGCCACTGATATTTCCCGCTGCCAGGATCAACTTTTCTTTAGTGGCAGCATCCGGGACTTTGCCCTCCAATTTCACCTGCTTTCCGTCGACAGTGACCTTGAAGTCATTGCCAAGTTCGTCGTCGAGCCCGAGGTCTTCGACTTCTTTGCGGATGGCTTTTTCAGCAACCTTGTTTCGATCAGCGATGATCTCTTTGCCTTTGTTCAAGGCGAACTTGAATATGCTCATTTGAGTGTCTCCCCTTAGTGACAATGGGCAAACTAGGCCTGAATCGCGACTTCGTGAAGAGGTTGCCGCGACGTCGTTCCACTTTACGTCAACGTTACCCCTAGCCGGGGCACTCCCGCTTCAGTAGGGTCCGGCCAACTGAGAACTACCCACGGGAGAATTTATCATGCGTGAAGCCGTAATCGTATCCTATGCCCGCACGGGCCTTGCCAAAACGGGCCGGGGGTCGCTGAACGACACTCACGGCATCACAATGGCGGGCCATGCCATTAAGAGCGCGCTGGAGCGTGCAAATGTCGAAGCTGAAGCTGTTGAAGATGTCTATCTCGGATCGGCTCAACCTGAAGGCGCCACCGGCCACAATATTGCCCGCAACGCTGCGCTGTGGGCTGGCTGCCCAAGCTCGACTTCGGGTGCCACGATCAACCGCTTCTGCTCTTCAGGCCTGCAAGCGATTGCCAATGCCGCGCACACGGTCATCAATGAAGGGGCACCGGTAGCAATCGGTGGCGGTGTCGAGAGCCTCTCACTGGTCTCTCGCTCAGGTCACATGAACATGCATCGCTATGTCGAAGATGATCTGATGCAACAGTGGCCTGCGATCTGGATGACCATGATCGAGACCGCTGAAATCGTTGCTGATCGCTATGGCATTAGCCGCGAATATCAGGATGAGTATTCAGCTGAATCTCAGCGCCGCACGGCCGAATTCCAGAAGAATGGTTACATGGCTGAGGAGATTGCTCCGCTGAAAACCCGCATGAAGCTGGTCAACAAAGAAACGGGCGAAGAGACCTATCAAGACGTCGTCGTCGATCGCGATGAGTGTAACCGTCCAGGTACCACTGTTGAAGCGCTGGCGGGTCTGCCACCGGTTTTCCGTGGCGGTCAGCAGGTCCAAGAAGGTAAGTTCATTACCGCTGGTAACGCCTCTCAGCTGTCTGATGGCGCGGCTGCGGTCGTCGTCATGGAAGCTGAAGAAGCGTCTCGCCGGGGTCTGTCTCCAATGGGCCGTTTTATGGGCTTCAATGTTGGCGGTGTTGATCCAGACGAAATGGGCATCGGTCCGGTAAAAGCCGTTCCACGTCTGCTCGAGCGTCACGGCCTGACGGTTGATGATATCGACCTGTGGGAGCTCAATGAAGCCTTCGCGTCGCAGTGCCTCTATTGCCGCGACCATCTCGGCATCGACCCAGAGAAGTATAACGTCAATGGCGGTTCGATCTCCATTGGTCACCCATTCGGCATGACCGGCGCGCGTTGCACAGGGTCTATCCTGATGGAAGGCCAGCGTCGCAAAGCCAAATACGGTGTTGTCACCATGTGTATCGGTGGCGGCATGGGCGCAGCCGGCCTGTTCGAGTTCCTTCACTAAGGTCCGAGCGGTTTGAAATTAAAAAGCCCGCGGAGCGATCTGCGGGCTTTTTATTATGGCAGAGAAGACGCGCTTCTAGCAGGGCTCAACGATCGTGCCGCGATGCGCGCGTTGTTCGACGAAATCGGTTAGTTGCGCGCGCATAATGCGCTTATCGGAACGGAACCAATTGGTGCGATACTGATCCGGATGGTCACTAGAGATGGGGTCTAAGTGCAGGACGTAATAATGGCTGTCGGCAATCAATTGCAGGATCAATCCGCTCGACGCGACGCGACCATTCTCATGATTGAAGGTGAGCAAATAGTCGACCACTTCGAAACGGCGGTCCAAAGTTCCACCAACGTATTGGCGCACAGAGCGCTCTGAGACGACGAGCCGCGCTTGATCACATTGGTTCGCATCAGCCGCGTACACGCCGCGCAGGAAGCTTGTATCTGCCGCCGCGCTCGCCGGGAATGCGGCGATGTTCGATCCGGCAATCGCGAGCACCGCGAGGCGAAGCACTGAAAGGCTGAAAGGCATCGTCGATCTCCGGCTTGCACGCCTTTATCTCGGCAAAGCGTTCAGACGAGTTTTCCCGCTTGTGTGAAATTTGATCCATTG
>CAYNUI010000153.1:3444-6096 GCA_964400185.1 uncultured Hyphomonas sp. | reverse complement strand
CATGGCGGTATGGGCTTCATGAACGAGACCCTGGCGGCACAGCTCTATCGCGATGCCCGCATCGCGCCGATCTATGAAGGGACCAATGGGATCCAGGCCATCGATTTGGTCGGTCGCAAGCTATCCATGGCCGACGGCGCTGCGATGACCGACATGATCGAAGAGATCGAACAAACCGCGCGCGAGGCGCGTGAGACCAATGACCCGAACTTGGTGCAAATCGCAGATCGCTTGGTCGCGGCCAACCAGGCCTTGTCTGACGCGACCGTCTGGATGAAGGAAAAGATGCGAGATGACCGCGACGTGGCGCTTGCCGGCGCGACCGCCTATCTCGCGCTCGCCGGTGACGTGATTGGAGGTCATTTCTTGACCAAAGGCGCGGTCGCAGCTCGGAGCGAAGGCGGAAAAATGCGCGGACGCCTAACCGCGCTTGCGGGCTTCTTTGCTGAAACATCGCTCGCAGGTGCGCCTGGCGCCGTGGCGAGTATTACGCAGGGTGGCCAAGCCATGCTGGCCGAAAGCGACGCTCTGTTCGGGGTCGGTTAAGGCGCGACCCAGCGCTCAATTTTATCGCTCACGTCCGGGCGCATGCGTTCTTGCGGGTGGTCTTTTGCCGTTCCGAGATAGATGTAGCCGGCGATCCGCTCATGTTCGGTGAGGCCCAGAAGGGCATTAATGCCCGGACTGAAGGCGATCCATTCGGTCAGCCAACAGCCTGCCCATCCGCTCGCATTTGCGGCGAGCATCAAATTCTGGCAAAGGGCTCCGCAGGACAGTTCCTGCTCCCAAATCGGGGTTTTATGCGTCGGATCAGGTGACGAGATCACCGCAATGACCACAGGCGCGCGGGTGAAATAGCTTGCCGTATCGGCCAACATGGTCTCGCTGGCGTCAGGGTCTTCTTGCTTTTGAATCTCAAGAGCGCGGGTATTGAATTCATCTCGCGTGTCGCCTTCGAACACCAAAAATCGCCAAGGCGCGAGGCGGCGGTGATCCGGAACGCGGGTTGCCACCGTAAGAAGGTCATCGAGTTGCTCTGGACTAGGGCCTGGCTCGATCAAGCTTCGCTTGCTGACAGAGCGCCGCAAAGCGATCAATTTACGCGCTTCCGCGCTGGGTCTGGTCGGTAAAAGCGGAGTGCCAAAAGCGGGCGCGGGCGGGAAAAGTGCAGTCATCCCTCGCACTTAGACACTCAGCTAAGAAATTCCATAACCTATTTTTAGTGAACGGTGTTTACTTTTTGAACAGGCGTACTATCTGTCCGTGGAAAGGTCCGAATAGATGACTGCTACTGTTTCCTCCCCGGCCGAGCGCCGTCGCAACAAAATACGAGCCCGCATCCTGACGGCGGCGGAATCCGTATTTGCCCGCGAAGGTGCTGAGGGCCTATCGATCCGCCGCCTGGCGGAGAATATCGATTACTCGCCCGCGGCAATTTACAAGTATTTCAGCTCTAAAGATGAGCTGGTTGATGAGCTTAAAGAGACGTTCTTTGAGCTGATCTTGGAGAATGTGAATCGCATCGTCGACACGGCGACCCCGTTTCATGAGCGTTCAAGAGACTGCGTCGCAACCTATGTTCGGATCGCGACCGAGAAGCCGCATCATTACGCGGCAGCTTTTGCAGGCGAGTCGCCAGGCGGAGACGGGCCAGTCGATGGTGAGCCGGGCTTTGAAGCTTCGAAGAAAGGTCAGGCCTTCAATGTATTGCGCGGCATGATCAAAGAGGGCGTCGATCTCGGAGAGTTTCGAGCAGAGATCGACCCGGCATTGGCCGCGAAATCGATTTGGGCCTCCATGCATGGCCTCGCCATGATGATCGTCCATATCCCAAGTTTTCCGGCACTGCGTCCGGATCAACCGACCATCTCTCGAGAAGAGTTTATTACGTTTCACGCCGATCAAGTGATCCGCGGATTGGAGGCACACCATGGGTGAGCAAATTCAAGACTATGAAATGACGGAGCGCGAAGTTCGACCCACGGCTGGGAAAGGCTTCTTATTTGTCCTGGTTCTCGCGGCGATCGTCGCTGTGCTGGGCTTTTTCGTGATCCAAAACCGGTCCGTCGAAGGGCCGCTCGTGCCAACAGATCGGCCCATTCCGATTTCCGTCGAAACTACGCGTGTGGCCTTTGAGCCGGCTTTCATGGCGAAAGAACGCTTTTCCGGGATTGTCTCTCCGCGTCGCACCAGCCAGCTGGGATTCCCCGCTGGCGGACGGATCGCAGCCCTGCGTGTTGATATTGGCGATAAGGTCGCTGCGGGCGACACGATGGCAGTGCTCGATACACGCAGCTTGCGGGCGCAACTGAGCTCAGCCAATGCCCGCGTTACGGAAGCAGAAGCCTCATACGCGCTCGCTCAAAGCACTGTGGATCGGCAAATCGCACTTTTGGAGCGCGGCCATGTCTCCAGCCAACGCGTCGATGAAGCGCGTGCACAAGCCGACACCGCCATGGCCCGCATCCAAGCGGCGCGCGCGAACGCCGACGCTCTGCGCGTCCAGATCGATCTTGCCCGCATTCAAGCGCCATTTGATGGCACCGTGACTGCGCGTACAGCCGATGAAGGTGCGATTGCTGGACCTGGCGCCCCGATCTTTGAACTGGTTGAGACTGGCAGCTTGGAAGCGCGCATTGGTCTGACGGCCAA
>CAYNUI010000153.1:0-3344 GCA_964400185.1 uncultured Hyphomonas sp. | reverse complement strand
GAGCTCGGCATCGTCGAAATCGTCTACCAAGCCGGTGAGCGGGTTTTTGTTCGCGGAGCGATGAGTGATGGCGATCGGATCATCATGGATGGTCTCCAGCGCATCACACCTGGACAACCCGTTACCCCCGTTGAAGTCAGCGCCAATGGTATCGCGGCAGGAAACGGATAAGGCGCCATGACCACGCTCTTCTACAGATTGCCACGCCTCACGATCCTTGCCGTAATCGTGGTTGTGATCAGCGGGTTCTTCGCTGTCCTCACCTTGGGCCGCCAAGAAGACCCGACCTTGGTTGAACGCTATGGTTATGTGCTGACCACGCTGCCCGGCGCCGACGCCGAGCGGATGGAAGCGACGGTGACCGAACCCATCGAGCGACGGCTTTTAGAGTTGCCCGAGATTGCCGAGCTTAAATCCTCGTCCCGCGCGAATGTCTCGCAGATCAGTCTCGATATTGATGAGAGCCTGACCGCGGCTGAAGTCGACAATGCCTGGACGCTGATCCGTCAGCAGGTGCAATTAGCGGAATCCGATCTTCCTGCGGGCGCAGCACGCCCCTTTGTGCGGCGGGTCTATGTTGGCGCCGCGACGATGACCGTTTCGCTCACGTGGGAAGGCGAGGGCGACCCTGAGCTTGCCGTGATGGGTCGCTTGGCCGAGGTCTTAGAAGACCGGTTCCGGGCGCTGAATGCGACCGATGAAACCGAGATCATGGGCCTGCCTGAAGAGGAAGTCCGCGTTATTGCAGATCCTGAAGCGCTGGCCGCAGCCGGTCTCTCGCTGAATGATGCCGCGCGTTTGATCGCGGCGGCCGATGCTAAAGCCCCTGCGGGGTCCGTCCGCGGGGATCGCAGCACGGTTGGGTTGGAAATTGGCGGCGAGTTTGATGGTGTCGCCCGAATACGATCTGTTCCACTGGTGCAGCGTCCCGATGGTACGGCTTTACAAGTCGGCGACGTGGCGAGTGTCGTCAAAGGCGTCGAAGATCCACCAACCAAATTGGCGTTCAGCAATGGCGAGCGCGCCGTCTTTGTCACGGCCTATATCCAATCCAATCAGCGCGTTGATGTGTGGGCCAAAGCGGCGCGCGACATGGTGGCGGATTTCTCTGAAACCGTGCCGGCCGAGATCGCGGTGACGACGATCTTCGATCAAAGCAAGTACACCGAATCGCGCTTGAATGGCCTTGCACAAAATCTCCTGATTTCGGCGCTACTGGTTTTCACCGTTTTGTTCTTCGTCATGGGGTGGCGCGCGGCGATTGTTGTCGGCATGGCGCTTCCTCTGACTGTGGCGCTGGTGCTGACCCTGTTCAAATTCTTCAACTATCCGCTGCACCAAATGTCGGTGACCGGACTGGTTATTTCGCTCGGCCTATTGATCGATAATGCGATCGTCGTGGTCGATGAGTATGACCAAGAACGCTTAGGCGGCCATTCGGTTCTTGAGGCCATTGATCGCTCGCTTCGCAAACTATTTGGGCCGCTAGCAGCGTCGACGCTGACAACCGCTTTGGCTTTTGCGCCGATTGCCGCAATGCCAGGCGCAGCGGGCGAGTTTATCGGCATGATTGGGACATCGGTGATCTTTGCCGTGGTCATCTCCTTCATCGTTGCGATGACGATTATTCCGGCGCTCGCAGGCATGCTTGACCGCCCACATAAGCCTGGCGAACGCAGCTGGTTCTGGCGGGATGGCATCAAGCTACACTTCCTCACGGATGGCTATCGCTGGAGCATTGAACGCGTCTTGCGCAATCCATTGCTGGGCGTCCTGATGGGGGTCATCCCGGTTGCGACAGGCTTCTATCTCGCCGGGCAATTGCCAAGTCAGTTCTTCCCGCAAACCGAGCGCGATCAGTTCCAGCTCGACATCACGCTGAACCCACAGGCGACCATTTATGAAGCCCGCGATACGGCGCAAACGGTGTCACAATTCCTGATGGATCAGTACCCGGACATTGAAGGCATTCACTTTGTTGTCGGAGAGCCAGGGCCTCGCGTCTATTATAACAGCTTCAATAATACTCAGGGCCTTGCCGGGTTCGCCAATGGCTTTGTCCAACTTGGCAATAATGAAACGACGCGCGTTCTTGTCAGCGACATTCAAGAAACATTGCGCCGCGCGTTTCCGGAAGCGCAAATCCTCGCCACGCCGTTTGAGCAAGGCCCGCCCTCTCCGGCGCCAATCGCCTTCTTCATTCGCGGTGAAAATCTCGCCACGCTGAACGAGTATGGCAATCAGGCCCGCGCCATCCTCGCGCAAACTCCGGGCGTGACCTTCACGACTGCACAGCTCAAAACCGGCGCGCCGATTGTCACGCTAAACGCCGATGAGACAGCAACGGCCATGTCTGGTGTGCGCCTGACGGGGCTCGCTGGCGATATTCGCGCCGAGCTCGAGGGCGTGCCCGCGGGCTCGATCCTTGAGGGGATCGAAGAACTGCCTGTGCGCGTTATCGCGCCTGAATCGCGGCGTTCAGAGATTTCAGATTTGCGATCTAAGACGATCGGTAACGCGCGCCCAGGCTTGGGCACGCCGATCTCCGCGCTGGGGGATCTCACACTGGCCCCTCAAACGGCTGAGATTATTCGCTCTGACGGTCGGCGCGTGAATGAAATCTTCGCCTATATCGAGCCTTATGCGCTTCCAGACCCGATCAATCAGCAGTTCAAAGCAAACTTGGACGCCGCCGGTTTCGAACTTCCGCCAGGCTATGATTGGGTGGAAGCCGGCACAGCCAGCAACCAGTCAGAAGCCATGGCCAATCTCGCCGGGCTGGCCATCCCGCTCGTGCTCGTCATGTTGGGTGCTGTGGCCCTGGTCTTCAACTCGTTCCGGATGGCCTTTTTGGTGATGGGCGTTGGGTTCATGTCCATGGGGCTCGCTTTTGCCGGGGTCTGGATGTTCAACTTGCCGCTCGGCTTCAATGCCATCCTTGGCGGGCTCGGCCTGCTCGGTATTTCGATCAACGGTACGATCGTGGTCTTGGCCCTGCTCAATGGTAATGAGGCGGCGCGCAATGATGATGTCATCGCTCAGCGCGAAGTCGTTGTCGCCGCCACCCGCCATATTGTGGCGACAACGCTGACGACGATGGGTGGGTTTGTACCCATCATCTTGCAAGGCGACGTCTTCTGGATGCCGCTCGCAACAGGGATTGCTGGCGGCGTCGCTGGCGCGGCCATCCTCGCGCTTTACTTCACGCCGGCTATGTTCCGGATCATGACCATGAAGCCGATGCGACGTCTGTTCCGTCTGCTGACCGGTCGAGGCTGGCAGCACCCCGCGCGCATCGCACCAGCTGAATAGAAAAAGCCCCGCCGGTTTCGGCGGGGCTTTTT
>CAYNUI010000152.1:0-6208 GCA_964400185.1 uncultured Hyphomonas sp. | reverse complement strand
GGACGGCGCGGGCCAATTTCAACGGGAACAGGCTTGCCGACAGCGCGTTCAACAGCGTCCAGGACCTGCTTCACGGTGAACCCGTTTCCGGTGCCGAGATTGAGTTGCAAGCTCTCTCCCGTCTTCTCAATATGCTCAGCTGCCAGGATGTGTGCGGCGACTAAATCGGCGATGTGAATATAGTCGCGAATGCATGTGCCATCTGGGGTCGGATAGTCATCCCCAAACAGTTTCATGCCCTGACCCAGCCCCGCAGCGGCTTTGATGGCGTTGGGGATAAGGTGAGTTTCCGGGTCGTGCTCTTCGCCCACTTCACCATCGAGATCAGCCCCTGCGGCATTGAAGTAACGAAGCGCGGCATACCGCAGGCCTTCAGCGCGGGAGAGATCTTCTAAAATCGTCTCCACCATCAGCTTGGTTCGACCATACACGCTGACCGGGCGCTTGGGCATGTCTTCGACCAGAGGCAGTTTCTCTGGATCGCCATAAATCGCGCAGGTCGAGGAGAAGATGAAGTTTTGCAGACCCAGATCCAGCATGGCCCGAACAACGTTCAGCGTGCCAGCGACGTTGTTCTCGTAAAATTCACCGGGTGCTTTTTCACCCTCACCGACTTCGATATTGGCGGCAAAATGCATCACGGCATCTGGCCGTACGGTTTCGAGAGCTGCGCGGATTTCGCTTTCGTTGCGAATGTCCCCTTCAATGAGTTCGCCCCATTTGACGGCGTGGCGATGCCCGCTTGAGAAGTTATCGAAGACAATAGGTTCGCGCCCACTTAGCTTGATTGCCTTACAGGCATTCGACCCGATATAGCCTGCGCCGCCTATCACCAGAATCTTCTTGATCATGGATTCGTCTCCCAACGGGGTTGTCCCAGAACTGGCCGAATTGGCCGCTCGCCTGCCACTCAATCAAGCTTTGAGCCAAATGCGGTCTTACTCATCGCGTTTGGACAGGTCGACCGATTTTTTGGTCCGCGCAGATTCAAGTTTGTCTTGTGCCTTTTGCGCTTTCGTGCGGCCGTATTTGATGCGGTTTTCCTGAGCGCGCTGAGCTTTCTCCGCTCTCGCCTTGGCTTTTCGGGCCTTGTTCAGATTGATCGGTTCGACCAAATTCTAGTCCCCGCGATGCGCGTTCCGCCATTGCTCCATGGCGAGAGAAATCGCGAATGTTTCACGATACTTCGGACTTGAGGCTGGGCGTGGCGCTTTTGCCGAGGTTAGCGCCATAATCTCTGCCAGCATGTTGTGGGCCGCGCCAGCTTGTCCCGCGCCAATATAAGCGTGCAGTTCGACCAACGCGCTGGAGAGGGGATCATTGGCGCGAATGACGAAATAGGGCTCGTCGTCTGCCAGACGGGGCATGACATCGAATTCGGACGGATTGGCTTTCGAGCCGACGGGCGCTGTGTTCATTTGGCTATCCTTGCTAAATCGAGTGATTCTTCGCCTAGCTAACCGGATTTCTCGAAAAGGTCAGGCCCCCAAAACGTTTCACGAGCCCTAATCCGAACCGACAATTCCTCGCCCGGACTTCAGAGAAAGCCAGGAAAGTTAGGTTAATGGTGATGCCGGAGAGGGCGTTAGTATGAACCAAGTTTTTCGATCTGCCGGAGTTGTGGTTTTGGGCGTGGGCTTTTTTGCTTGGAGCCAGATGCAATCCGAACAGAATTTCGACCGCATGGCGGCGCATTACAATCTAAATCCAGCGCAAATTGAGTTTGCCGAGAGCTGTATGAGCAGCCTCAGCTATCACGACAAAGAGTTTAAAGGTGGCGCCAAGAGCTATACGGGCTGCGGCTGCATCGCCTCAACGCTGGCAAGTGGCGAACAGACCGTCGACTATACCAAAATGTCCCGCGCATTTGGCTCGGTGGTTAAGTTTTCCGAGACCGATAGCGGCAAGAACATCGATGCCGTTGGTTTGATGCAAGAGCTCACCGAAACCCATGGCCTCGACTATGGAGAGACGATGACGGTCATCGCTGAACTCGGTCGTGCCACTGACGAATGCAAAAGCGCAAAACTGCCTAAAGCGTCGATGCAACAAGCGAGCAATTCTTCCGCTCCAGCGGCACCTTACCAACCCACGGTGACCGACGCTCCTTCTAGTGGGAAGGGATGTGAGGGGCTCAGTGCAGACAGCATTGAGACGCTTCAGAAAATTGCCGACCGAGACGGCGAAACGCTCGAAGAGATTTGCGCGCGCGTGGTGAGCTAAGCCTGTTTAGCTCGGCCCAATCATTTTTTCCGGGCGAACAATCGCATCGAAGTCTTCGGCAGGGATGCCGTCTGCGATGGCTTCTTCGCGTAGCGTTGTCCCGTTTTTATGCGCGGTCTTGGCGATTTTCGCTGCGCGATCATAGCCATACTTCTCTTTGAGCGGTGTCACGAGCATCAGAGAGTTCTCGAGGCCACGCTGAATATTGTCGAGGCGGGGTTCAATGCCAATCACGCAGTTCTCTGTGAATGAGACGGCCGCGTCAGCAAGCAGGCGAACCGATTGCAAGAGATTGTAGCTCATCATCGGGTTGAAGACGTTGAGTTCAAAATGACCTTGGCTGCCCGCGAACCCAATCGCAGCATTGTTGCCGTGAATGTGCGCGCACACTTGCGTCATGGCCTCACACTGAGTGGGGTTCACTTTGCCTGGCATGATCGAAGATCCAGGCTCGTTCTCTGGTAGAGCAAGCTCCCCGAGCCCCGACCGCGGACCTGATCCAAGGAAGCGGATATCATTGGCAATCTTAAAGCAAGACATGGCCGCGGTTGTGATCGCGCCATGTGCGAACACCATCGCGTCGTGGGCAGAGAGCGCTTCAAACTTGTTGGGCGCGGTAACGAATTTCAGGCCAGTGATCTGAGCGATCTTGTCCGCGACACCTTCAGCGAACCCGATCGGGGTTGAAAGGCCGGTGCCCACGGCCGTGCCGCCCTGTGCGAGTTCCAATAGCCCCGGCAGGGTTTGCTCGATGCGCTGGATGCCCATCTCCACCATTTTGGTGTAGCCAGAGAATTCTTGGCCGAGGGTTACCGGGGTGGCATCTTGCGTGTGCGTCCGTCCGATCTTGATGATGTCAGTCCAGGCCTGGGCCTTATCATTCAGAGCGTTGTGCAATTGTTGCAAAGCCGGCAGCAAGCGGTGTGTGATCTCCTCAGCGCAAGCGATATGCATTGCGGTCGGGAAAGTATCGTTTGAGCTTTGGCTCATATTGCAATGATCGTTGGGGTGAACCGGGCTCTTTGATCCAATCTCCCCGCCGAGGATTTCGATGGCACGATTGGCGATCACTTCATTGGCATTCATATTTGACTGTGTCCCCGAGCCGGTCTGCCAAACCACGAGCGGAAAGTGCTGGTCGAGTTTTCCTTCGATCACCTCATTGGCCGCGGCGATGATCGCATCTCCAAGTTTTGGATCGAGCTTGCCCAAAGCCATATTCGTTTCAGCGGCGGCGCGCTTTACGATGCCAAGCGCGCGGACCAATGGCAGGGGTTGTTTTTCCCAGCCAATCTTGAAGTTTCCTAGCGAACGTTGAGCCTGCGCACCCCAATATTTGTCGGCAGGAACTTCCACTGGTCCCATCGTATCGGTTTCGATCCGGGGTGCTGCATCTTTGCTGCCGAGTGTGCTCATGACGGCGTCTCCTTGCGGACATGTTTCAGTTGCTGCCGCGAGGTAGCACGGCAGTCCGAATGCGCAAGCGCCGAGTGATGTGTCGGATTAGTTGGTCGCAGGCGCCGAAGCTTGCAGTGCTTCTGGTGCGGTTTCCCAAATCTGGGTTTGGCAGATCGGACCAATACAACCTTTGACCTGGAGCGTGCCATCGCTCAATCGCTTCAGGCGAGAGGCGTAGGATTTATCATTCTCAGGGTCATAGATTGTGCCCCCGCGCCAATCTTTCTTTCGCTTTTCGAACCCTTCTAACATCAGCAATCCGAGCACGGGGTCGCCTGCCTTCGTCAGAGCGGTTTCTGGGGTTTGGCCTGGTGCCATGGCGGTTGGATCAATCCAAGAGACCCGTCCGCAAGGACTGCCATCGCCACAATCCTCGATTGTGACTGTGGACGTCTTGGCCTGGGTTAAATAAGTGCCGAACACATTGTGGCCGTCTTCGGCCTGCGCCGTTGCTGCCAGCGCTGCAGCGCCTATTACCAAACTGACCAATCGAAACATTCGCCTCTCCCTTTAATTTCTGCCACCGCTACATTGTTATGATGGGATGCGGCGGATTTTCCACCTTCACAGACATTAAACCTGGTTTACCTTTGTCGGATGATTCACATGGTGAAACTCTGCGTAGGCGCCGAAAGCGCGGCCGATATTGAGCGTTGGCAAGCGCGGCTGATGCAGAACTCGCCTCTCCCATATCATCATACGCGCATGGTCCCAAAACGCGGCGGTGAGCTGAGCGATGGAGGGTCAATTTATTGGGTCACGAAAGGGATCATCTTGGTGCGCCAACGCATCATGGATGTGAAAGAGATTACTGATCGCGGGGGACGCAAAGCCTGCGAGCTGGTCTTCGATCCAGAGCTGATACCGGTTGAGCCGACCCCCAAGCGTGCCTTCCAGGGCTGGCGCTACTTAAAACCGGAAGATGCTCCCCCAGATCTGAAAGCGGGGTCTGGAACGATAGAAATGCCAGCCAATCTTCGCGCCGAGCTACGCGACGCGATGGTTTGGTAGGATCGCTTTATCGAAGGATTTGAAGCACAGCGCCAGCATCGGTCGGGCAGGCGCGCTCGCCTTGGCGGGCAATGTGTCCTGGGGCCGGGGCTCGAATTTGAGCCGCCACCGCGATCATTTCGGCATCCGCGAACATAGAGGCGAGACGACGTAAATTTTCGCGATTTGGTTGGCTTTCTTCGCTTGCTTCAAGCGCGCTGAGTTGGGTCTCAGACTCTGCGGCCATGCCTCGGAAAATGCACCCAAGATCATTTGGTCCATCTGAAGCATCGATCCATTTGGCGAGATCTGCAGAGGTGCGCCCGAACCGGTAAATGTCTAAGGCATAGCGGTCCGAAACAAAGGCGGGTTCGCCCATATCGACCGCGAGGATGAGATGACTGGTCTCAGCAGAAAGGCGGCCGGCCTCTAGTCCCCATTGGCGCGCAAGCTCGGTGCTAGCATTCGCGCTGAATGGCAAAGCAGCAAAGATCAAACAGCTCAATAGACGTCTCATGACGGCACATATCCCCTAGAATTCGATCTAGAGGTGAGCAATGCACGTGCCAGCGCACCTATTTCTTGGTGAACGCGGCGATCCGTTCTTGCATGTCCGAACCAACGCCTTCGTTCTCGCTGACTTCCCATTGTAGGCCGGCATCCAACGGGTCGGCATCGGTCGCTTCGAGCAGGCGCTTATTGGCGGCATGTGAAAAGCTTGAATTGGCGAGGATCTGGTCTGCGAAAGCGCGAAGGTTATCGTCAAAACTCTCATCGTCGAAAACAGCTTCGCATAGGCCTATCCGGTGCGCTTCATTTGCTCGAACGGTTTCGGCGGTGAACATGAGTCTTTTCGCGGTTGCAATCCCGACCCGCCGCGGGAGGCGTTGGCTCATCCCCCAAATCGGGGTGAGCGCCCATTTGGCGTGTGTGTCAGCAAACTTCGCTGAGCTTGCGGCCAGGATAAAGTCCGCCGCGAGTGCAACTTCGAGCGCGCCTGTATAGCAATGGCCATGGACAGCAGCGATGACCGGCTTTGGTAGCTTTTCCATCATCCGAAGTGTTTCGGAATGCCAACCAGGAGAAGGAACGTCTTCGCCTTCAGCGATGTCGCCGAGATCGTGGCCGGCTGAAAAGCACTTACCGGCGCCTTTCAGAATCACGCACTTAACCGTGTCATCTCGCCTAATGGCTTTGATGTGAGATCGTAATTCTTGGAACATGCCGACGGTCAGCGCATTGAGCTTGTCAGGTCGATTGAGGATCAACCAGGTTAACCCGTCTTCGTCTTTTCGTTCGACCAAGTGGCTCATCGCGGCCTCCCAATTGATACTTCGCCTTCTCGTCGCATAGACCCTATTCCAAATCTGGGTCTAGGCTTTCGCGACGGGAGGTGCCTATCTAGTCTCGATACTCGCGCAGAACCAAAGAAGGAGCGCCTAGTGGCTGATACAGAATACGTCCCACCGAAAGTTTGGACCTGGGACACCGAAAGCGGCGGACGGTTCGCCAATATCAACCGGCCGATTGCTGGGCC
>CAYNUI010000151.1:4203-6279 GCA_964400185.1 uncultured Hyphomonas sp. | reverse complement strand
GTGTCTGCCTCATTTGAAAGCATCTGCGTGACGTCTGTGGCGACTTCATACGTCTCGTTAAATTCAAGCGCGCTGCTCATGCGGAGCAATTGATCCAGCGTGATCGCGCCCCGCGGATCATCCGCGTCCACCTGCCATTGGGGGACATTTGCGGATGCTTCTGGCGACAGGGCACCGTCTTCAACCAAGAGGCCGACCAAAAACGCGGTTACACTTTTCGCCATAGACCAACCGATCAGAGGTGTCTCGATCGTGACGCCGTCAGCATAGCGCTCCGCCACCAATTTGCCGTCATGGATGATGACCACGGCTTTGGTGTTTTTGGGTTGAGCCGGATCATCTTCTGCAAAGGCCGCGTCGAGCAAATCATCATACTGGCTCGTCAGATCTGGCGCGGCGCTACCCAGAGGCCACGCGACCTCTCCGGAAAGCTCTAGGGGCGGCAAAGCCGTGACCTGCATGTCGACCGCTCTTTCGCCCGGCGACAGCAGCGTGCAACCAATGCCCGGCGTGTATTGCGCGCGTCGTTCAAACAGGCCGTAGAGTTTGGTCGTGACGTTCTGGCCTTCAGTGTCGAGAACATAAGAAATATTGGCGAGCGTATCAGACGCCCCGATCAACGCTTCTTGTTTCACCGTCTCCGGCGCAAAGCCGCTTAGGAAATAGCCAGAGCACAAATTCTTAGCGGCATAGCCGCTGCCACCGCGCGCGAGAGACCCGTATGAATAATAGCCATACGCCAGTGCGCCGAGCAAAAGGACCAAAATCCCAATCGCCAGTTTCTTGAACACACGCGCCTCCCGGAAACTTTCTTTTCCGAATAGATTTCACGCGTGCGTCAGAAGTTCAACCAGATATAAGCGTGCCGAAGGGGCAGCCTTAAGCGTCGATACCGGCGGCCTTTGCAAGTTCGGCGAGCGAGACTTCAGGCCGCGGCCCATAGTGGGAAATCACTTCCGCCGCTGCGATATGTCCGAGCCGAGCACAGGTGGCGAGCGGAAGACCGCGCGCGACCCCAAACAGGAAACCCGCCGCGTATTGGTCTCCTGCGCCGGTCGTATCGACGACTTGGCTCACCGGTTCAGCGGGCACCTCAATCGGATCGCCATCGCCGATCACAACGGAGCCTTTCTCACCGCGCGTGACGGCTGCGAGGCCGGTATCAGCGCGCAGCTGATCGATCGCGGCGTCGAAGTCGCGGGTCTCATAGAGGCTCAACAACTCTTCTTCATTGGCAAACAGGATATCCACTTGCGTGCGGATCAATTGCCGGAAACTGTCGCGGTGGCGGTCGACACAGAAACTGTCTGACAAGGTGAGCGACACTTTTCGTCCCGCCGCGTGTGCAATTTCCGCGGCATGCACGAACGCGGCTTTGGCGGCGTCTTTGTCAAACAGATAGCCCTCGAGATACAGGATCCCGCCCGCTTCAACCGTCTCCCGGCTGACATCTGAGGGTGAGAATTCAACCGACGCACCAAGATAAGTGTTCATGCTGCGTTTGCCGTCAGGCGTCACGAAGATGATGGAGCGCGCGGTCGCCGGGCCATCGGTCAGAGGCGCAGTGTCAAACAAGACCCCGCCTTTCTCCATGTCCGTCTTGAACACGTCGCCGAGATAATCATTCGCAACCTTGCCGATATAAGCGCCTTTGCCGCCAAAGCTCGCTAGGCCGGCAATCGTATTGGCGCCCGATCCACCAGAGGTTTCGACCGCGTTCACAGACGCCTTGGTCAAAAGATCCGCGCGATCCTCTTCAATCAGGTTCATCGCGTCTTTATTGATGCCCCACTTGGCCAAAAAAGCGTCGTCTTGCGCAGAGATGACGTCCACAATTGCATTGCCGAGCCCCACTACGTCGTAAACTGCGTCTGTCATTCAAATTATCCCAAAAACTGCAACCGCCGCGATGTGCCAGAAGCAAAGGCTAGACGCAACCAGAGAGGGCGGTTATGCGGCGCGAATGACCAAGATTGCCTATCTCGCCTCCAAAGTGACTCTGCCTGGATCACCGCTCCGGCGCTCAGATGCGTTCGAGCATGACTATATGATGGACGCCATGCGCACGCCCTTTGC
>CAYNUI010000151.1:1302-4103 GCA_964400185.1 uncultured Hyphomonas sp. | reverse complement strand
GCCCGCGTCGACATGATCCGGGATGAAGACGGGCGTTTGCTTTTGATGGAGCTCGAATTGATCGAGCCTTATCTCTACCCAAAAGAGGGCCCAGAGCTCGGCGCGCATATGGCGCGGGCGATGAAAGCGGCGCTCAGCTAGGCGCTAAACGCTGCGGGCCGCTTCATAGAACGCGATCGCGGCTGCGTTGGAGACATTGAGACTTTCCATTTCAGACGCGATTGGAATGCGCGCCAGCTCCGCGCAGGCTTTGGCGACGCCGGGTCGGAGGCCAGGCCCTTCTGCCCCGAGCACGATGGCGAGTTTCCCAGCGCCACTGACGGCCTGATCAATCATCGCGCGGCCTTCGCCCGCCAGTCCAACCGTATGGAACCCCGCCTCATTCAAAGCGTCCAAAGCGCGGGCAATATTCACGACCCGGCACTCGCCAACCGTCTCAATCGCGCCCACGGCCGCCTTTGCGACAATGCCCGAGATCGGCGGCGCATTGCGCGTTTGCAGGACCAAAGCCTCAAAGCCAAAGGCGGCAGCCGAGCGATAGATGGCGCCCAAATTGTGCGGATCGCTGACCTGGTCGAGCACCACAACCCGCTTAGCACCGCTCGCGATCACGTCCTCGATTTGGACCGCGGCAAGCGGCTCAAACTGCGCTGCGAGCCCTTGATGGACGGCATCTCGCGGCAACAAAGCGTCGATCGCGCTCGGCTCGACCACTTCCGCTCGCCCGGGCTTTGATGCCAAGCGGTCGAGGCCATTTTTGGTCCCGATCAAGCGTTTGAGTTTGCGCTTCGGATTGGCCAAAGCCGCGCTCACCGCATGCACGCCCCAGAGCCAATTTTCGCCGGAACCATGCGGTCTCGACGAAGATTTGCGCCTGTATGAATTAGGACGGTTGCGCGGGCGGGGCTTGCTCATTATAAGGCCGTTTCCGGTTGAAAGGCGGAGGTGTCAAAGCCCCCTAATGACGGTCGGAAACAGCGACGTCAAATGGCGTTGTGTAAGTTACCCCGGAGGGGTGGGAGAGTGGTTAAATCCAGCAGACTGTAAATCTGCCCGCTTTGCGTACACTGGTTCGAATCCAGTCCCCTCCACCACTTGCACATTCCATGCTATGACGGCGCAGCCCTGAGCGGGTATAGCATAGTGGTAATGCACCAGCCTTCCAAGCTGTGTAGCTCGGTTCGATTCCGTGTACCCGCTCCAACTTTTTCTCAAATGTGACCTCAAGAAAAAGGCCTGTACGGTCGCCTCTTAAGCGTACATCATTCCCGAAGAGAGCGAAAATCAATGGCGGGCGCCCTTGCCGGTGTTGCCTGGAATCGCCGAAATTCTTGGGGGCAGCTACATGACCGAACCAACCGAAGACCAACTGACATCTGAGAGCCTAGACCCGGCCAATTGGGAGGAGGCGCGCGCGACGGCGCATCAGATGGTGGATGAGATGGTCGACTATTTGAGCTCCATCCGCTCCCGGCCAGCTTGGCAAACAGTGCCGGACAATGTGAAGGCGGCGCTCGCCCAAGACGTTCCGCGCGAAGGCGCGCCGCTGGCTGCCGTCTTCGAGGAGTTTAAAGAGAACATCCTGCCTTATCCGACCGGCAATCTGCATCCGGGCTTCTTTGGCTGGGTCATGGGCAATGGGACATTTACCGGCGCGATGGGCGATGCCTTAGCCTCAATGATGAATGCGCATGTGGCGGGCTATGACCAATCAGCGAGCCTGGTTGAACGCCAGGTGATCGCTTGGCTGTCAGAGCTGGTTGGGTATCCGAAATCGGCGTCTGGGCTTCTGGTCTCTGGTGGAACGATGGCAAATCTGAATGGTGTGATCGTCGCCCGACACGAGAAGGCTGGGTTCGATATTCGCCAGCATGGACTGCAAGCCGAAGACGCGCCGCGTCTGCGTATCTATGGCAGCGCCGAAACGCATAGCTGGATCAATAGCGCCTGCGAGCTGATGGGCCTTGGGCGCGACGGCTTCCGCGCGGTTCCGGTCAATGATGCGTTCCAAATTGATGTCGCGGCTTGCCGCAAGATGATTGAGGCCGACATCGCCGCTGGCGATAAACCCTTCTGTGTGATGGGGACGGTCGGCACCGTGAATACGGGCGCGATTGATGATTTGCCGGCCTTGCGGGCGCTTGCCGATGAGTTTGATCTTTGGTTCCATATTGATGGGGCCTTCGGATCTTTGGCGGCTTGGGGCGAAGACACGAAACACTTGGTCAAAGGCCAAGAGCTTGCCGACTCCATCGCCTTCGATCTGCATAAATGGGGCTATATGCCTTATGATGTCGGATGTGTTCTGACACGCAGCCCGGACGCACAAAACCATGCGTTCGGACAAGCCGCCTCTTATCTCGCGCCGACCACGCGCGGACTCGCGGTCGCCAACACTTATTTCGCAGATAAAGGCCTGCAACTATCGCGAAGCTTTCGCGCTCTGAAAGTCTGGATGTCCCTCAAAGAGCAGGGGGTTGATCGCATTGGCCGCGTGATTTCACGCAATGTGGCCCAGGCGAAGTATCTCGAGAAGCTGATCGCGGAGCATGACGATCTTGAAAGCCTCGCGCCGGTCTCTTTGAATGCGGTTTGCTATCGCTTCACCGATCCAGACTTGTCGGAGGCTGCGCTCGATGCGCTTAATGAGGAAATCTTGCTCCGCATCCAAGAAAGCGGGTCTGCGGTGCCGTCGCACACATTCATTGATGGCAAGTTTGCCATCCGCGTCTGCATCACCAATCACCGCACCGAGGCGCAGGACATAGAGCAGCTTGTGGTCGACACACGCAAACATGCGG
>CAYNUI010000151.1:0-1202 GCA_964400185.1 uncultured Hyphomonas sp. | reverse complement strand
TCACCACAACAAGCGTGGGATGGCCTGCGTCCTCGGCGCATCTAAGCCTTGGGCGTGACGGAATAAGGGGTACTAAAATGACCGAAGAAAACACCGAACCAGAAGTCGATGTGACCGAGCAATGGCGCGCGACGCAGGCGCAAAAGTCTTCCGCAACACGGCTGCGCATCTTTGCAGCGATCGCCTGGGTGATCGCCATTGGCGGGGAGATCGCCGGGATTGTCTTGCTGTTACAGGGCCGGTTCGACAGCGGGAACTTGCCGCTCCTGATTGGCATTCTGGTCGGGATCGCCATTTTCGCCATCGCCGGCAACCTGATGTGGAAAGCCGCGAACAAGCACGATCCGGCGAGCAAAGCTGAGGCCTTCAAGTTCTTTGTTCAGAACCAGCTCGGCGCGATTATTACGATTATCGCCTTCTTGCCACTGCTCGCATTGATCCTGCTCGACAAGGATATGGACCCGAAAAATAAGCAGATTGCGGGCGGCGTCGGTGCGGCCCTAGCGGTCATCGCGACCCTGTTTGGGATCAGCTACAATCCGCCGTCTGTCGAACAGTATACTGAAGACATGAATGAGTGTGCGGCGCAGATCAAAGCCAATCTGCCGACCACTGCCTGCTCGCCGGAAGTTGCGGAACAGGCGCAAGAGATTGCCCGCGACACGGACGCCGTCATCGAAGCAACGGGCGGCAGCGAAACCGTCTATTGGATCGTCCCGCCGGCTGGATCAGAAAAACATGACAGCCCGCGTGTCTTCCATCTGTGTGAAAATGTCAGCCCGCTGCGCGGCAAAACCGTGGTAAGTGGCAGCGTTACGGAAGCCTATGCGCAAAACGCGAAACGCATCACCAAGCAAATCACAATGGAACAGAACCAGTGTGGGTTTGGTGAAAGCGACGAGGGCTAGTCGCTCCTTCACATCGAATAAAAAAGGCCGCTCCGTTCGGGGCGGCCTTTTGTTTTAGCGACGCCCTTTGAGGACCATTTGGAATATGTCATCCATGGCTGACCCGTCCCGGTCCGCATCAAACAAAGCGCCTAGAACGCCAAGCCCATCATTTTGGGGCGCCGCTTGCTTCTTTCCGCCACCGAACAGACCGCCGAGCAAGCCGCCCAAACCTCCACTTTGCGATTTCGAGGCACCGCCAAGCATGCCCGTCAATTGCGCAAGCGTGTCAGGCTCTTCGCTCTTCTTGGACAA
>CAYNUI010000150.1:0-6326 GCA_964400185.1 uncultured Hyphomonas sp. | reverse complement strand
GCTCTTCTTCCGCGACAATACGATGATGTTGCTCTCAGATGCGAAGAAGATGGTCGAGGACATTGTAAAGGCGCTCTAGCCTCGTTCCACATCCATACATTTCACAAAGGGCTCCGACAAAAAATCGGGGCCCTTTTCACATCACGGACTCAGGTTAAGCTCCGCCCTCCAACACCATCTAAAGGGGTTTCGCGATGGGTGAGTTTATCGCCGAAGTGTTTTCCGTCAGCGGCTTGTTCACGCTGCTTATGTTGCTCTTGCTGCAAGCTGTGCTCGGCTTCGACAATCTGCTCTACATTTCAATCGAGTCGAAACGCGTCGGCCCGGAAAAAGCGCCCATGGTGCGGCGCTGGGGCATTGGCATTGCGGTCGCGCTGCGGATCATCCTGCTGGTAATCATCGTCAACCTCTTCACCCTCTTAGCCGAACCCTTATTCAATCTCGGTTTGACAGGCGTTTTAGAAGGTGAGTTTACGCTACAAGCTCTAGTTACGCTCGCAGGCGGCGGTTTCATCATCTACACCGCGATCAAAGAGATCCATCACTTGTTGGCGGTTGACCATATCGAACACACCGAAGGTTCAGCTGGGAAGTCGGTCATGCAGGCCATCGCAATGATTGTCGCGATGAACCTGGTGTTCTCCTTTGACTCAATTCTCTCAGCGATGGCGATTGCGAATGTCGAAGTGGCGAATGTCGTCAACGCGTCAGGCCAGGTCCTCAACACGTTCACAGGCACTGTGGTGCAGTGCAAGGCCGACCTGATCGCGAACCCAGTCGCGGGCGCGGTCGGTTGCGAACCCGGCAAAGACTATCAAGTTTGGATCATGGCAATCGCGATCTTATCGTCCGGCGTGGTGATGATCTTGCTCGCCGATTATGTCGCAGACTTCCTCAAAAAGAACCGCATGTATGAAGTGCTCGGCCTCTTTATTCTGTTCCTGGTCGGCGTCCTCCTGGTCACCGAAGGCGCGCATCTCGCGCACTTGAAACTGTTTGGCTTCCCGATCGACGCAATGAGCAAGTCGAGCTTCTACCTCGTCGTTGGCGTGCTCGTGGTGACGGACATCATCTCGACCAATTATCAAAAGCGGCTTTGGGCGCAGCGAGAGGCGGAGTTGCTCAGTTCTGGCAACAAAGTCGATGATGCGATTAAAGCGGTCGATGCGCATATCGCGAAGCATGGGAATATTGGCTAGCGGGCAAAAGCCCTATGATCGGAAACCGCGCAGCCGCTTGGTGATCTTCACCGCCATCTTATTGCCTTTGCGGCCCATGACGCCTTCAAAAGCTGGCTGTCCATCGCGGCCACCGGAGAGCAATTCCACGGGTTGATCTGCAGGGAGGCCGAGCAAAAGTGTCGACCCCGCTTTTAGCTCGGTCAATCGGCTGAGCGGTACGGTAAGTGTCGCCAGACGCGCCGTCAGAACGGCGGTCATTTCTGGTCGTTCAGTGGCAATTTGTGGTGTCGGCGCTTGCGCCTCATGCTCTGTGAAGTCACCTTCAATAACCGCAAGCTCGCTGCGCAAGCCTGGGGCCTCCACAGCAAATTCCGAGACGGTGACATCGCTGATCGGCAATAGACTGCTGACATAAGCAACATCGGTCTCGATGGCTTGCAATCGGAATGATTTGTCGACGGCTTCCCCGAACGGAACAAGGAGCTGCTCAAGCAAGGCGCAATCAATGGCGCTGAGGCTCCATCCATCGCCAATCCGCCCCGTCGAGCCGCGCGCACCGCAGGCTTTGGCAATGATCGCATCAGCCAACAGAGGCGGAATACAGACGAGCGCGCGAATGTCAGTCTCGGACGGTCCAACACAAGCGACCGCACTGGATTTGCCTTGCATCAGGCTCGGCAGATCGCCGCGTGACAAAGCGGCTTGTCCAGTGACCGCCATCGCCGCTTTCACGCCGGCGCCTGAGGACAGGGCCAGAGCGAGACGCGCGCCCAATCGCTGCGCGTGACCAAGTTGAGCGGAATTGGTTTCTTCAAGCGGCGCGGCAGTTGGCGCATCGAGAACCTGCGTCTCACGCGGTTCGATCTGTTGAGGCTCTATTTGCGGCTCTTCCAGAGCGCCCTGCTGCGGTTTGGGTCGCAAGAGCGCGTCAATCTCAGCTTGGCTTAGAACATTGCGTTTGGACGGCAGAGGCGGGTCATCCAGCGCCAAATCGTCAGCCGATCTCGTTCTGGCATCCATCAGCCAGTCCGCCTTTGCGTTAGAGTCGGGACCGTCTCGCATTCTGCACTCGTCACCAATTGGAATTATGATCAGTGCGTTAACACGGTTAATGAAGCGTTAGGATTTTGGAGTCCGTTCGGCGAGAATCGGTTGGACTAGTCGTCGCGAACCACGCGCTCATTGCGCTCATGACGCTCTTGCGCTTCCAAGCTGAGCGTCGCCGTTGGGCGGGCTTCGAGGCGGCGAAGACCGATGGGTTCGCCGGTGTCATCGCAATAGCCGTAAGTGCCCTCATCGATCCGGCGAATGGCCGCATCAATCTTAGAGATCAGTTTGCGTTGGCGATCGCGGGTGCGCAGCTCAAGTGCTTTATCGCTCTCAGCAGAGGCGCGATCCACGAGATCAGGGTGGTTTGAGGATTCTGCTCGAAGATTTCCGATCGTGACTTTCGCCCCGTCCAGAATCTCATCTTTCCAATTCTCAAGCTTCTGGCGGAAATACGCCTTCTGCTTCGCATTCATGAAGTCTTCTTTATCAGATGGTTTGTAACCATTGAGATCAAAGTCAGCCATGGAATCAAAATCCTCTACCGAGTTTGCGGGCCCTATACTGCGGACCGAATAGATACGCAATCGCAATAATCAGACCAAACCATGTTTGGGGTCGCAGGGAATTGCGGCGGCGACGGGGCGATTGCAGGTCTTTTGCAGTTTCTTCAGTAACGAAGACTTGATTTAAACCACCCCTCTGTGCGCTAAAGGGGGAGGCACTCTGCGTACTCAAAAAACAGGATGCGGCCGAGTAGATGACGTCCCGGTGGCGACAGCGTGAAGTAGAAAGACCGTCAACCTGGCGGCAATCGCTGCTGTTCAACAGTCTCATCCTACTCATTCCCATTTTTGCCGCGCGCATTGTCGTGGCCGCTTACACCTCCGACATCGCGACGGATCCGCTCAGTCTCGAAGCGCGCACCGAAACCCGCCAAGAAATTGATTCGGAGTTTCGCAAGCTGACCGCGCCGCTCGGTGAAGAGCGCCGACATTGGGCGAGCCGGATTGAACTGACGCTGAACGAACGCGATTTTTCTGCCGCTCGCGGGTATTTGTTGGCCGCACCCTTAATGCTCAATCGGCAAGACTCTGCTGCGGTGCTCGCAGCCGCCGATGCCGAACAGTCTGGCAGCCGCGACCAACGCCTCGCCCGCGCCGCCCTGCTCTTCCTGCCTGAAGAATTGCGCGCAAGCTATCAACGCTCCATCGCGCCGCCGCCCGTGCCGGAAGATCCGGACGCAGCATCTGAAGAAGAATCCGCCGAGGCTGAAACCGAACTCACAGCCGCTGAGGCCACGCCGGATACGCCACGCGCGGTCGGCAATACTGTTCAGCTCGCCCCGCTAGACGAGCCGTTTGCCGGTCAACGCTCCTTCTTCTTACTCGGCGATCCAGCCGACCTGACGAGACGCTCACAACGCTGGTTGGTTGGCGAGCAAGTCGACAGTTTGCAATTGCGCTTACGGGCGCTTGGTCTGCTGACCCAGGACGATCCTGACCCGGAGTCGCGGGCAATGTTTGAGGCGGCCTCGATCATGCGCGCCGCCCATCGCGCTGGGCGTTTGAATGAGCGCTTCACTGGCTATCTCAATAGCCGCGTGGAAGACGCTCTGCCGGAAGAGATTTTGCGCGCTGAACTCACGACCGCATTCGAGCCGGTCATGACCACGCAAGCGCGATCGGTCGAAGTGTTGAACGCTTATCGCGCGGCCCTCCAGCCCGAAGCGCGTGAACGTCTCGCCAGAGACATGATGATCATCGCTCGAATTGCAGAGCTGACCAGTTCCTCCGGCGCGATTACGCTGGTTGAACAAGCCACCACGCCGGAAGATATGCGCCGGGCGCTCCTGCTTTCCGAATCTGGTGGTCACCGGTCTGTGGCGCTGGCCCGTGAGATGGGGCCTGAAGTCCTCGGTCTCGCGCAGATCGGCGTGAAATGGAGCCGCCTCCTGGTCTTCCAAGTGATGGGCCTGATGGCGCTGGGCATGGCGCTGATTTGGACCACGCTGTCCGCACTCACACAGGTCGAAGCCATTCGCCTGCGTTAGATCCCGAACGCGCCTTTAATCCCATCAATCAAGAGCTGCACCGACAGTGCGGCGAGGATCACCCCGAAAATCCGTGTGATCGCGCCAGCAATGCTTTCGCCCATCGCTTTGACCAGAGGCCCGGCCGCCAAAAAGATGATCAAGCAGATCACCATGTTCGCTGCGATCGCGCTGAGGACCGCGCTTTTGCCGACCCAGGTCGCATGCTGTGTCATGTAGAGCATTGCAGTGGCGATCGAGCCAGGACCGGCCAGCATGGGAATGCCGAGCGGGAAGACGGACACATCGTCGAGATGCTCCGGCGTATCTTCGGCATCGGCGAGGACGGATTCTGCGCGGTGCTCGCGGCGCTCCGTGCGTTTCTCAAACACCATGTCGAGCGCAATAATGAACAGCAAGATGCCGCCCGCGGCGCGGAAGGCATCAATCGTGATGTGAAGCTTGTCGAGCAACCAAGCGCCAAAGAAGGCAAAGCCGAAGATGATCAGCGTACCAACCAAGACCGACCGGATCGCCATAGACCGGCGATAGCTGGCCGGCCCACGCGCCGTCAGCGACGCGAAGACGGGCGCAACGCCGGGCGCGTCGATCAACACGAAGAAGGTCACGAAGGACGCGGTGAAAATAGTAATGAATTCGCCGGACATGGCCTACGGCTCCCTCAATCTAAGATGAGGTGGCCCCTTATCCTTGATCTTTCAGCGCGTCGAGGATCTCAGCCACATCGGGATGCAATTCGGGTCTGCCAGAACGCATGGCCACAACGCTGGACGTTGCCTCACCAGAAGACAGCGCCAAGACCATGCGATGTCCGCGCAGGCGCTGTAACAAGCCCTGCAGGCCTTGCGCACCATCGGCGCGCACCAGTCTATCAAGACCGATGTCGACCACTATGGTTTCGCTCGCCTCGCCAGATTCGATCAGCGAGATGGCCTCTTCCAAGGAGACAATAGAGTCGGGGTTGAGCTGTTCAATCATGTTCGATCTTTCAGCCATTTCCAGCCTCCGCCGCCTTTAGCAATTTCCGGCAACGGGTTAGCGCCTGATAGGTCTCGCCAGCTGCACACGCAGCCGATATCTCGATAAGGCGCTCGCGCACCTCTCCATCCTGGGTTTCGCCTATGGCCGCAGCAATCGCTGTTACGGCTTGATCATAGAGCGCGCCTTCGGTCTCACCGGTCAGATACATTTGCATCACAGCGAAATAGAGATGCTCTGTAGGCGTTTGAGTTGCTTCGGGGTCGAGCACATCCTTTTGGCGCAAGACCCGAGCTTGATTTTGCAGCAGCATGGTTCCGCGCCTGTCGCCATTGCGCAGCACCGCGCCGTTCACGACGACGGCCTCTTTCGGCTTGAGCGACAGTTTCAGCGGCATGCACCACTCCTCAAATGACACATAAGGATAAGCCGCAATTGGTTAACGCAGACTTTCAAATTGGTTAGGTTTGTTAGGAAACGCCGTAGAGTCAGACGCTTAGGGACCAAACCCCACTGACGAATCGAGCGAAGATTCGTTTCCCCCCTCCCCTGACGTCAGACCTTGCTTCTGCGCCCGCACACCTTATCCTTACCGTAAACGTAAAGCTTACTCCCGAGGACTTGCCCCATGCGCTTTGAAGGCACCGAGAATTATGTCGCCACAGATGACCTACGGGTCGCCGTCAATGCGGCGATTCAATTGGAGCGTCCCCTGCTCATTAAAGGTGAGCCAGGCACCGGTAAAACCGTCCTCGCCATTGAAGTTGCCAAAGCCTTGGATTGCGAGCTGATCGAATGGCACATCAAATCGACCACGAAGGCCGCTCAGGGCCTTTACGAGTATGATGCTGTGTCTCGCCTGCGCGATGGCCAAATGGGCGAAGAGCGCGCCAAGGACGTTAAAAACTACATCAAGAAGGGCAAGCTTTGGGAAGCCTTCACGGCTAAGAAGCGCCCGATCCTTCTGATCGACGAGATCGACAAGGCCGATATCGAGTTTCCGAACGACTTGCTTCAAGAACTCGATCGCATGGAATTCTATGTCTACGAGACCGATGAAACGATCA
>CAYNUI010000149.1:2451-6373 GCA_964400185.1 uncultured Hyphomonas sp. | reverse complement strand
GCCGCACCATTGCCGCTCTATGCTTCGGCAACGGTTATGGCCTTGCTTGGCGTGTACGCGGTCTTGGTGGTCGCGCGCAGACCGCTTGGATAGAGGGGCTATTCCGCAGCCGTCATGCAAAAGGCGTTGAGCTTATTGCCATCTAGATCGCGGAAATAAGCGGCATAAAAGCCGCCGCCACGATCTCCCGGCTTGCCCTCGCACGTGCCGCCTTGCTCGATCGCGATGGCGTAGATCTTGTCAACTTGCGCTGGATCAGCAGCTTGCAGCGCGACCATAGTGCCGTTTCCAGCCGTCGGCGCGTTTCCATCAAAGGGTTGGGTGATCGCGACTCCAGCGGGTCCGTTCATTTCGCCCCACGCGATGAAGGTCTCCTCATCCATCATACGACCAACGCCCATTTCATTGGCGATCGCGTCATAGAAGGGCGCGTGGCCCTGCAGGTCTTTTGTCCCAAGCGTTACATAACCAATCATTCCAGCCTCCTAGTTGAGACTGGAACATTACAGGAACATTTGAAAAGTGCAAGCGCTACATTGCGCTGATGCCGCCATCGACTTTCAGCTCGGCACCGGTAACGAGTTTGCTTTCATCGCTCGCAAGGTAAAGCACCGCATACGCGATATCGTCCGGCTCGCCGACTTTGCCCATTGGGATCTGGCGACCCAGCTTGGCCAAGGCCTCTTCCTCACCAAACATTTCCTTCGTGCGGTCGAGGATTGGCGTGTTGATGAACACCGGGTGGACCGAGTTACAGCGAATTTGTCCCCCTGTTTTCGCGCAATGAAGCGCGATCGACTTCGACATGTGCCGTACCGCTGCTTTGGCGGTATTGTAAGAGACGTAGTTGCCACTCGCGACGATGCCGGCGATCGAGCTGATATTCACAATCGAGCCCAATCCATGTTCCCGCATGAGTGGGATGGCGTACTTACAGCCGAGGAAAATCGAGTCCACGTCGACCTTCATCACATGTTGGAAAACGCCATAATCTTCATCCTCGACGCTGCCGAGAGAGCCGATCCCAGCATTGTTGATCAGCACATTGAGACCGCCCATGGCGTCATGGGCTTCTTGAACAACCACCTTCCAGCGTTCGCCGTCGGTGACGTCATGATGATACGCGAACGCTGTGCCGTCGCCGAGTTCAGCATTGATCGCCGCGGCGACGGCTTCAGCGCCTTCGCCATTGACGTCAGTGATTGCCACTTTCGCGCCTTCGCGGGCGAGCATCCAGGCGGTTGCTTCGCCTAAGCCTTGGGCGCCGCCCGTCACGATTGCTTTCTTGCCAGATACGCGGCCCATAGCGGCCCTCCTTAAGTCTTATCGGTTCTGAAGGCTGAGTTCTCATGCACCCCATAGCGATGCAAGCCCTGACGCGGCGGCGGGGCTCACAAGGAGTTGAAAAAACGCGATTTGAGCTTTGCCATGATCTTTCAGACATAAGCCTCATCGAGAAGGAGATGGCTTATGCGGATTTTGCTGAGCAGCTTGGCCGCGTCTATTGGCGTGATCGCATTCATGAACTTTACCGGTGGCGCGCAGCAATTGCAAAGCGTCCCAGACGCGATGGACAATGCACAAGCACCGGTTGTTGCTGAGCTTTTTACCTCGCAGAGCTGCTCGTCTTGTCCGCCCGCCGAAGCCTATTTTGCTGAGCTAACGGGCCGCGAAGATGTCATCGTCTTGGAGTGGCATGTCGATTACTGGGATCGCTTGGTGCATGGGCGGGCTGGATCGTGGAAAGACCCCTACTCAAACGCCGATTATACCAAACGCCAGCGGGACTATAATCGCGCGCTGCGCGGCACCGGCGGGGTCTACACGCCGCAAGCAGTGATCAATGGCACGAACGAGATGATCGGCAGTCGCCGCAGTGAAATCGAAGCTCATTTGCAGCCTGCGCGGCACGCCACGGCAGACGTCTGGACGGCGACAAAAGGTGGGGAAACAGAGGTCAATATCGGGGACTATGTAATGCCATTGCGGCGACCCGCAGATGTCATTCAGCTGACACTTCTTCCGGACCAGACCACACATGTCCCGCGCGGTGAAAATCGTGGCGTCACGCTGACCAGCAAGAACATTGTCCTCAGCGCTGAAAAAATCGGATCCTATTCCGGTACTGCAGACACGTTTTCCTTAACCCCACCAGAAGACGGAAAAGGTTGCGCAATCATCGTTCAAGAACGGCGTGGGTCTCAGCTTGGACCCATTCTTGGTGCCACTTACTGCAGCTGATCAGCCGAGCTTTGCAGCGAGCGCGTCCATGAAACCAGCCAGCTCAACATCGAGCGCGGTGACGCCGTCGGCATCATGCGTGGTCAGCGTTACTTCGACCCGGTTATAGACATTGAACCATTCCGGATGATGGTCCATCTGCTCGGCTTTGAGCGCGCAGGAAGACATGAAGCCAAAAGCGGTCTTAAAGTCAGCGAACTTGAACGTCTTCTCAATCGCATCGCGGTCGCCCGCTTTCACGCTCCAGCCGGTCAATTGCGCCACGCCTGCTGCGGCACCGATCTTCTCTGCCATTACTCGCCCTCTTGCACTTCTTCAGCGGTTTCATGCACGAAATAGAGCCAGCGCCCATCCTCGGCAATGGCGGTGCGAACGCCAGGGTAACCTTCGCCAGCGCGAATACGCTCCAGGCCAGGCTCTCCGACCAATTCAAACAGGCGGGCGCGGTCGGAAAATGCCAGTCGCTCCGGAAGCAGGTCTTCAGCGCTCAGAGCCGCAAGATCGGGCCAAACATACCAGGTCTGATCGCCAACTTGGCGGGTGCCATAGGGACCGTCTAGTAAGCCGCCCAGCTTTGCCAGGGGGTCGAACCCGGTCCGCCGCAAAAGGTCCCAATGCACTTTGTGAGACTCGCCCGCGAAATTGGAGACAAAGTTCGGCTCCGCGTCGGCTAGGCGAACCAAGCGGTTGAGCGAGTCACGTGCGAGCACTTCGCGGATGGCAGCGATCTTTTCATCAACGCTCGGCGTCAGGGGGGCCAATTCTTCGACAGGCTCAACGGGAGCCGTCACAGCAGGCGCGGCGTCGACCGAGACCCGAACCGTCGGAGAGCCATCCTGATTTCCGCACCCCGCAAGCATGCAAAGCGCGGCCAAGCCGATTGAAACTCTAATCATATACCCTCAAAACCAGTTGCATCGCGAAGATCCTGCAAGAGCTGGGCCTCATTCAGGACCTTGATCGTATGCATGCCCATGGCGCGCGCGGGTTTCAAATTAATTCCTAAATCATCGAGATAGATACAATGGGCTGGATCAACCTCTAGCGTCTCACACATGAGCTCATAAATGCGTGGATCAGGTTTGCGCATGCCGATTTTAGAGCTCTCGATCACATGATCAAAAACCGAAAGAATTTCAGTGACTTTCGCCGCTTTGACCTCATCAGCACTCATGCCCGCACCTTTGCCGACCGGAGCATTATTGGTGATACAGCCGACCTTCACTTTGGATTTGCAGAGCTTTAGCGCGTCCACGACAGCCGGGCGGATATCTCCGGATAAGAGCCCCAAAATATCTTTGCCTGGCACTTCATGGCCAAGGTCGCGGCTTTCCGCGCGAAACAGTTGATCAAACTCCTCGCCAGTGACTTCGGACCGCTCCAATTTGGCCCACGCATTCTCGTGAATGTTGCGCGCATTGACCGACCGGACAAAATCCTTGGGCAGGCCCTTTTCTTCCTCATAGCGAGAAAAGGCCTCGAACGGCGAAGAAGTTAGGACGCCGCCAAAATCCCAGATCACGGCTTGAAGCTCTGAACTCATAATCAATTCCTATCGCGCATCGATCAGCGTGCGCTTTGTCCCGGCTTCCATAGCCTCATGACCCGAGGTTTCATAGCCCACTGCATCCAGAAGCGACTGGTCGCGGTCTTCCCCTGGATTGTCAGTGGTCAGCAACCG
>CAYNUI010000149.1:0-2351 GCA_964400185.1 uncultured Hyphomonas sp. | reverse complement strand
TGAGTTTTGAGAGCTCATGGATCAACCCGACCCGGTCGTCGCGCCCTTCCCCCATGCCTAAGATACCCCCCACGCAAAGCTTCACACCAGCAATGCGGGCTTTGGCGAGCGTGTCTAGCCGGTCTGCATAAGTCCGGGTGGTGATGACGGAACCATAATATTCGGGCGATGTATCGAGATTGTGATTGTAATAGTCGAGGCCGGCCTCTTTCAGAGCCTCAGCTTGCCCCTCTTCCAGCATGCCGAGCGTCACGCAGGTCTCTAAGCCTTCGGCTTTGACCGCTTCAATCATAGCCGCAACTTTTGGCACATCGCGGTCTTTCAACGACCGCCAACCTGCGCCCATGCAAAACCGGTCCGCACCGTTTTGCTTGGCGCGTTTCGCAGCGGCGACCACCTCGTCCAGCGGCATGAGCTTTTCAGCATCAACGCCGGTGTCGAAATGAACAGACTGGCTGCAATAGCCACAATCTTCTGGGCACCCGCCGGTTTTGATCGAAAGCAATTGAGACTTCTGCAGAGCTCCGTCTGGCCAGTTTGCCCGCTTCACTTCGAGCGCCCGCCCCACCAAGGCGTCTAAGGGCAACGTGTATAATGAGCGAATTTCGTCTTTCGTCCAATCATGACGCGGGACATCAAATGGCATCGATTTTCCTTCTTGAACTCTACCAGAATGCGCTGCTTATCGAGCGCAGTTGCGCCGCCTTGTCTCCCACTCAACCGAGCCTGGCAAGCGCTAATTTGAGCACCCTAATCCAAGGCAAAATCAGCACTCGAAACCCGGCATGGTTTCTGCAAGAGCCCGCCCACGATGATAAAGTTTGGCCTGTTCTCCATCGCTGCATGCGCCCTCTCGCTGTCCGCCTTTGCTGACCGCGATGCCGCGCTGTCTGGCGACAAAGACTTCTTGGCGGATGCCTATGAGGCGGCCGAAACCGGCGCTGACTTCTCTTATGCCCGCGTCTGGGGCGAAGGTCGCGCTTATGACGGCACAGATACGTCCGCTTTCTATCAGGGTTTGAAGGCGCAAGCCGTCGCTGAGGAAGCTGCTAAGGCTGAGACCAGAGCGCGATCGAGCTTTATCACGCGGTCTGCCACCAATCCGGCCCCGCCGGTTAAAACCCGTGCCCGCCTTCGCGGTCGACTGAGCGAGTAAGCGCTTTAAAGCCTCGCCCTTTTCGCGCGCCGGTCTATTTGCGCGCTAATGATAGTCCGTATTTTTCTGGCGCTCACAGCGCTCATGTATATCGCCTTCGGGTTTTGGTCGATCACGGACCCCGTCGGCATGGTCACACGCCTCGGTGTTGAGATTGGCGGAACCTCCGGCGTCTTCGAGATGCGAGGGATCTTTGGGGGCGTCAGCTTAGGCCTGGCCTTCCTCTGCGCTCTGGGTGCATTCCGCGCGCGATTTGAGTTCGCAGCTCTGTGCGGGATCGCCGCCTATATGGGCGGCTACGTCTTGGGTCGCGGCGCATCTTTCTTTTACGGCGATAGCGCCTTGTCCTCGAATTGGTACTTTGCCGGCTTTGAAGCGGTGATGTTCGTCATCGCGGCCGTCTTGGCGGCTCGAAAGGCATAAAAAAGCCCCGCCAAACAGACGGGGCTTCTTCAAATTGGTTTCAAACAGTGCGCTTAGAAGATTTTGCGCAGCGTCACACCATAGGTCTGTGGCTGGCTTGGATAACCGTCGAAACGGCCAGCCTGCGCAACACCTGGGAAGGTCGATGTGAGATACTCATCATCAAAGATGTTCCGTCCCCAGATCGTGATGCCAAGACCATTTGCTGACTCAAAGCCAAACGAGGCGTTGAACAGGTTGATTTCGCGGGTAAAGCCGGTTGCATCAAGCAAGGCGCGTGGCTGCGGGCTTGAGACAGAGTAGAAGTCTGTGCCTTCCTCATACTGCCAATCCGCGCGGAAGAACCCGCCCCAATTGTCCGTCACGTCGAAATTGTAGAGGACAGAAGTCGATGTGACGACTTGCGGAATACCAGTTGGTGTTTCACCCGATTGATCCGCAGAGGAACTGTTCCCTGCGGCGTCCAAGCTCGTGCCGTTCGGGAAGCTGTCATACTCTGGATCCAGGAAGGTACCGGCAAAGTTGAGCGTCAAGTTCTCAATCGGGCTCCAGCTCGCATCAAGCTCGAGACCGAGCGCTGACTGCTCTTCCGCATTGGTGAGAACGAAGCCTGTGCCGAGGAAGACATTTCCTTGGAAGTTTTCAATCTTCTGATCGAAGACCGCGACGTTCAGAGCGAAATTGTCCCATGCGCCTTTCAATCCAATTTCAAAGACTGAGGAGTCTTCTGGTTCTGCGAAGCGCGTACCCGTGGTCAGGTTTGGAACCGCAA
>CAYNUI010000148.1:0-6414 GCA_964400185.1 uncultured Hyphomonas sp. | reverse complement strand
GTGAATTGCGTCCCGGCATCTGCGCCGCGGCCATAGCTCTCATGCACGATGACGCCATCGTGCAAGATCATCAGGCCTGAGGTTTCCATGTCGGTGTAAAGCTCAGCCAGCGTGCGGGTCTTGCCCTCATGCTCATAAGCGAAGCCGTCGAGCAGGCTTTCATCCCGCGGCAAGGGTTGCTCGGTCTCGCCTTTGGCGACGGTCCGCGTCGGATAGAGCTCGGTGACGCTTTGGAAGAAATAGTCATTGTCGCCTTCGAACGCTTGGGCCCGGGCGATCACATCATTCGGAAAGGGCACAAAGCGTGTGTACAGAAACACGCCAGCCGCTGCGCCCACAATCAGCGCAATCGCAGCGATCAGAAATGACTTCATAGCAAACCTCCCGCAGTATTCGCGGCAAGTTAGCGCTGATTTTTTGGACTTCGTCTAGCCTATCGCGGCGCGAACCGCCTTGCTGGCAGGGCCACACTCAATCCGGCCCGGATACCGCGCTCGCAGCGCTGTCATGCACCGACCGACATCTTTCAATTTGCGGGCCTGCAATTCGGTGACAACTTCATGGGCAGCCGATTCCAACGCTTCGCCGGCCAAAGGTTGCGGCAAGAAGCTCAAAATCACGTCCAATTCCTCGCGCTCACGTTCCGCATCTGCGATCCGTCCAGCATCGTCGAACTGTTTGATCGATTTTTCGCGCTGCTCAGCCATCGTCTCGAGCAAGTCCTGGATGACTTCATTATCACATCCAGAGCACTCACCTCGCTTGCGCGCGATGACATCGCGATCTTCCATTGCACATTTCACCAGGCGCAAAGTCTGTGCTTCGACGCCGCACGTATCGGTCTCTTCCGCCCGTTTCAAGGCGGATTCAATACGTTTGCGAAGTGTGATTTGGATGGTTTGATCCATCTGACCCATATGTACGCCTCTAAAAGCCGCAATTTATAATCCAAGACCGCTTGACGGTTTGGTCCGCAGCACTCTATCTGCCACCCGTTTGCCTGAAAAACCGTTAAGGATAATCAGACAGCAGATCGACTGCGAAGCGACGGAGATAAGCGTTTGACCGACAAAAATCAATCCAATTTCGCTGAAGAGGCGACCGGCGCGCTGGCGCTTGCAGATGGGACAGTTTTCCTCGGAATAGGCGCAGGCGCAACAGGTACAGCGGTGGGAGAGCTTTGTTTCAATACCGCGATGACCGGTTATCAAGAGATCCTTACTGATCCTTCATACGCTGAGCAGGTCGTTTTATTCACCTTCCCACATATCGGGAATGTCGGCGCAAACCCCGAAGATCACGAAGAATCTAGCGTTAATGCGGCCCGCGCTGCCGTAGGCACTGTTTTTCGCGAAGCGATCACGCCGCCTTCAAATTGGCGCGCCGACGATCATTTCGAAGCTTGGCTTGCAAAAAAAGGCATTGTCGGCCTCTCCGGCGTCGATACAAGGGCACTGACTCGCCTAATACGCGAAAAAGGCATGCAAAAATGTGCCATTCAATACGCGCCAGACGGCAAAATCGACGTGGAATCGCTGATTCAAGCAGCGAAAGCCTGGGAAGGTCTGGAAGCGGCGGACTTGGCCGCAAATGTCGATGCAGATGCCGAATTTGACCATTCGGAGCGCCTTTGGGCCCTCGGCACCGGTTTTGCCGGTGAAAGCAGCGGCGAAAAGCACGTGGTCGTCGTCGATTTCGGCGTGAAAAAGAACATTCTACGCAACCTGTCAGAAGTCGGCATCCGCGCGACCGTGGTCAACGGCGATACCAGCTTTGAGACGATCTCGAAGCTGAAGCCGGACGGCATTGTGCTATCCAACGGCCCTGGCGATCCAGCAGCGACGTTTGAGCGCTCCGGGCCCATGCTCAAAACCCTGGTTGAGAGCGGTCTACCGATTCTCGGCATTTGCCTCGGCCACCAATTGCTCGCCCTGACGCTCGGCGCCAAAACCATGAAAATGGAACAAGGCCACCATGGCGCAAACCATCCTGTGAAGGATCTCGAGACAGGCAAAGTCGAGATTGTGTCGATGAATCATGGCTTTACGGTGGATGTGGCGACGCTGCCAGCCGGAGTGGAAGAAAGCCATCGCTCACTCTTTGACGGCACCAATTCAGGCCTGAAGGTCGCGGGTAAGCCGATCATCTCGGTCCAGCATCACCCTGAGGCGAGCCCAGGCCCGCAGGACAGTTTCTATCTGTTCAAGCGCTTCGCGGATTTGATGGCGGGCTAACGCAAGCTCTTCACAAGCACTTCAAACGCCGCATAGACGCGTTCGGTCGTCAGGCCCGGCGTGTTCCTGGCAAGCGCGAACCCGGCGCCATTAAGAGAGCTTTGCAGCATGATGGCGAGCGCATCGACATTTTCGGGTGCGACGAAGCCTTTTTTGGACAAATAGCGCACCCCGGCTTTCACGTTTTGGATACCAAGATCATGGTCGCTCTCATACCAGCCGGACATGTTTAGAACCGAAGGTCCATCAACGAGGACGATTTGCTGATAGTCTCGGCGGGTCGTGTATTCGAGATAAGTCTTACAGCCCGCTAGAAAGGCAGCATAAGGGTCTGTCAGATTGCGCGCCGCGATCGCTGCTTCACGCGCCTGATTGTCCATCTCGACCTGAAGATTGGTCCAAACCTCGCGGAACAGCTCTTCTTTGGACCGAAAATGGTGAAACAAAGCCCCTTTGGTCATATCAAGCTCGGCACAGATTTCGGCGATGGACGTGTCGGCATAACCCCGCGCCTCAAACAGCCGTGCAGCTGTATCAATCAGCTGCTGGCGTGTCTTTTCTGCATCAATTTTTGATCGTCGTGCCATCAGACTTCAATTTTATAATTGACCATTAACATACCGGTGGTATGTAAACCCCATAAGCTTGATATCACAGGCAGAAAAACTTGCCAGCGTTAAGCCGTAAAAGTTTTGGGTCGCGGGGACGTTATGCGGACCAAAGTGGAAGCCGGACTGAGGGAACTCAGTTCGGCTTCCACGCCATTTAGCGCTCTTCTTCTTCGTCTTCAGCGTCGTCCAGACGGAACAGACGTGGGTCCACACGGACATTGGTTTCAACATCTGTCAGGTCGACCACCGTGGTGCGGAAGTTGCCATCTGTGGCCAGCCAGCCGAGCAACTCATAGGTCGCTTTGTCGAAAACCATGGTCAGCGTGCCTTCAAGCTCACCGCTCGCATCTTCGACGCGCACACCATAGCGCTCGGCATTTTGCATCACGCTCAACACTTCAACGTCTTCATCCACATTCAAATCCGTCGACAGGATCAAGCCGAGTGGGGTCGCGCCAATCGGCACGCGGTCAATGGTTTCTAGCTCGCTGTCTTCCATGGCGACCGTCGTCCCATCCGAGACGATCAGGACCGGTGTCGGGTCGTCATAATCAAACCGCATGCGCCCCGGACGGTTCAGCGCAAAGGTGCCGGTTGTGATCGAGCCATCTGGATTGGTTTGAATAAAATTGCCCTTAGCGGTTTCAGCGGCTGACAGGGCCGAGCTTGTTGCCGCCAATACTGCCGGCCATTCGTCTGCGGGCAGTTCGCCCGATTGAACCTCGGTCGGCGCGTCTTCCAATGGCTCAGTCTGCACTTCGACAGGGTCGGCGGGCGCGTCGGTGGTCGGCTCAGAATTCGCAGGCTCAATCGTCTCCTGGACTGGCAGCTCATTTGTTTCCGCTTGGGCAAGAATGATCGGCTCTGCCGGTTGAGGATCGACCACAGGTTCGACCGCTGTTTCTGGAAGCGATTCAACACTTTCATCGGCCGCAGCAGCACGCGGTTCTGCGTCGAGCGCAGGTGCGACCGCTGATGTGGCCTCAACCTTTGGCTGCGCTTCATCCAGCGCCACTTGCAATCCAAGATGCAATTGCGGTCCAAGCGTCAAAGCGAGCGCGAGGGTCGAGATAGCGGCAGTTAACATTGGGACACTCCTATATCGGAGCCTCACATAACCTTTGTGCGGCAACAAAAACAGGGCTGAATCAAGGCATTTGCGCCTGTTTTCGTTGCCATGCGTTCAGTTGCGTCCCGTTCAGACTCAGGCCTTTAACTTCCCGGGTCTCCTGTCGATTTCCACAGGATTATAGTAAAGGATAGAGCCCTGACTTAATTGTCAAAAATGTTTCGCCGAACTCTGAGATAGCCTAACGTGCTATAGGATTGCTTTTAATTCACTTGGCGAATGCAAGAACTGGTGGCGATGGTGCCACGCAACTGGGGAGCTTTGATTATGAAGACCACACTTACTTTACTCGCAGCAGCGGCATTGGTCGCAGGATGCCAAAGCGTATCAAATCGCACGCTTGGCACGACAGCAGGCGGCGCGATTATTGGCGCAGGCGTCGGCATGATGGCTGGCGGCGACGATAAGCGGAACGCTGCTATCGGTGCCGTGGTCGGTGGATTGGCCGGTGCTGCCGTTGGCGTCTATATGGACCGCCAAGAAGAAGCGCTGCGTCGCCAGACCGAAGGCACAGGCATCGAAGTCGAACGTGTTGGCGATCAAATCGCTCTCAACATGCCGTCTGGCATTACTTTCGATGTGAATAGCGCGGCAATTAAAGGCGACTTTTACGGCCCGCTCGACAATGTGAGCACCACTTTGCTGGAGTATCCGAAAACCGCCATTGATGTGGTCGGACATGCCAGCTCCGATGGGGACGATGGTTATAATCAGCAATTGTCTCAACGCCGGGCAAATTCAGTGTCCTCTTATCTGATGAATAGCGGCGTTCAGTCCGTGCGCTTGAACGCCATCGGCATGGGTGAGACCCAACCGATTGCAGATAACTCAACTCAGGCCGGCCGCGCAGCCAATCGCCGCGTAGAGATCCTTCTCACGCCTATTGTCGAAGACGGCGCCTGATTAAAAAAGGCCGGAGCAAGTTGCTCCGGCCTTTCTTTTTTATCGCTTTTGAAAGCTGCGGTTTAGGCCGCAGCTTTTTGTTTGACGCCGCCCGGAGGGAAGCGGGAGTAGAAGGTCTCGCCATTGGCGGCCATGTCGCGCAGAAGCTGTGGCACCTTAAAGCGGTCGCCATACTTCTCCGCCAGGGCATCGGCTTCGGCAACAAATTCCGGGATGCCCCAGATCAAGTCCATGTAAGACGCGCAGCCGCCGGTGTAAGGCGCGAAGCCCCAGGCAAGGATGGAGCCAATGTCGGCATCACGCGCATCGGTGATCACGCCTTCTTCGAAGCAGCGGGCCACTTCCACCGCCTGGCGGACCAGGAAGCGGTTTGTCAGGTGCTTTTTCAGCTCAGGTGGGCATTCGTCGACGGTGACATCAATGCGGGTATTAAGATCGGGCCAGAGGCGCGATGGCTTACCCTTCTCATTATAGTCGTAGAAGCCTTTGCCGGCTTTGCGTCCGACGCGGCCTTGATCCTCAACCAGCCAAGCCATCATCTGGCCGAGCTCGTTTGAGTCATAATCAACGCCTGCCGCTTGCGCCATCTGGCGACCGACTTTCAGCGCAGTGTCGAGACCGACCGAGTCAGAGACTTCCAGCGCGCCCATCGGCATGCCAGCCTGACGGCCAACATTCTCGATAATGGCAGGCTTGATGCCTTCGGCCAGCATCGCCATGCCTTCCTGAGTATAGGTACCGAAGCAGCGCGAGGTGTAGAAGCCGCGGCTATCATTGACCACGATTGGCGTTTTGCGGATCGCCAGAACATAGTCGATCGATTTCGCCAATGTTTCTTCGCTGGTCTTCTCGCCGGTGATGATCTCCACCAGACCCATCCGCTCCACAGGAGAGAAGAAGTGGATGCCGATAAAGTTCTCAGGACGCTCTGAGGCTTCGGCGAGACCGGTAATCGGAAGCGTCGATGTGTTTGATCCAAAGATCGCATCGGCGCTGATCACGTCTTCCGCCATTTTGGTAATCTTGGCTTTCAGCTCAGGGTTCTCGAACACCGCCTCAACCACCAGATCGGCACCTTTGACATCGTCATAATTGTCCGTGGTGGTGATCAAGTCGAGCAGCTTGTCGCCCTTCTCTTGGGTGGTCTTGCCGCGAGAGAGATCCTTCTCGACGAGACGGCGAGAATAGTCCTTACCCTTCTCAGCGTTTTCCTTAGACACATCGACGAGCACGGTTGGAATACCGGCTTTCGCTTGCACATAAGCGATGCCTGCGCCCATTAGGCCAGCCCCGATAACGGCAATCTTCTTGAACTCAGCTTTGTCATAGCCGGCTGGACGGTTGCCGCCCTTAGACAGCTCCTGCATGGACAGGAAGAGCGAGCGGATCATGGCTTTCGCTTCCGGACGCTGCTGGGTGTTGATGAAGTAGCGCGTCTCGATCCGGAGACCGGCATCGATCGGCACTTGGGTGCCCTCATAGACGCAAGACAGGATGTTCTTCTGCGCTGGGTAATTGCCATAGGTGTTCGCCGCCA
>CAYNUI010000147.1:0-6557 GCA_964400185.1 uncultured Hyphomonas sp. | reverse complement strand
ATTCCCTGGGAGGAGAGTTTAATGGCAACGATCGGTCGTAAGACAGATACGTGGGGCTCGCGATTTGGATTCATTATGGCCGCGGTTGGATCCTCGGTCGGATTAGGCAATTTCTGGCGCTTCCCCTACACCGCCGGCGAAAATGGCGGCGGCGCCTTCATCATCATCTATTTATTGTGTGTTGCACTGGTTGGATTGCCTTTGCTGATGGCCGAATACGGTATGGGTCGTAAGTCCGGCATGTCAGCCATTGAAGGCATTGAGTCCCTCGCACGCGCGGAAAGCAAAAGTGGAAACTGGGGCATCGTCGGATGGGTCGGATCGCTTACGGCCTTTTTCATCCTGACGTTTTACATGGTGATTTCCGTTTGGCTGATCGCCTTCTTGATGCAAGCGCCGACTGGAAAATTTGAAGGCATGGATGCGGCTGCATCAGCCAGCAATTTCACCAATACAATCGGGCAGGGCGAGAATGCTCTGGCCCGAAAATGGGAGATCCTCGGGCTCTTATTCCTGTTCTTATGCGCCAATGTGTACGTCGTCGGACAGGGGGTGAAAGGCGGCCTCGAACGTGTCGCAACCATCCTGATGCCAGCCTTCTTTGTGATGTTGCTTGTGGTCGTTGGCTTCGCCGTCACGCAAGGTGATTTTGGCAAAACCGCAGCCTTCTTATTCGAACCAAAATGGGAAGATGTTGGGTTTAAGACCTTCCTCTCGGCGCTTGGTCAGGCCTTCTTCTCCATCGGTGTGGGTGTCGGTTTGATGATCACTTATGGGGCGTATCTCGATAGCCAGACCAATATTCCACGCTCATCTGCATTGATCGTAAGCGCCGACACATTGGTGGCGTTGATTGCTGGCTTCGCGATTTTCCCGATCGTATTCATGGCTGGACTTGATCCAGCTGGCGGACCGGGCCTGTTCTTTGTGTCCATGCCCGTGGCGTTTGGGGCGATCCCAGGCGGCACTGTCTTTGCGACGGTCTTCTTCGCCCTTGCACTTTTTGCAGCCTTCACCTCATCCATTTCGCTTATGGAGGTTGGGGTCTCCTGGCTCGAAGAACGACAAGGCGTGACCCGTTTTGGTGCGGCCATGGGTGTCGGCTTCGTGCTTTGGATGATCGGCGCAGCCTATGTCTTCTCGCTTGAGTATCTCGACTTCGTGGACTTCATGACAGAAGGCTTGCTCTTGCCGCTTGGCGGGCTGCTGGTGTCGATCTTTGCCGGTTGGATCATCAGTCGGAACATGCTGACCTCGGAACTCGGCGAAGGCACCGTGATGAACGTGTGGCGGTTCTTGATCCGCTGGTTTGTCCCACCCTTTGTCGCCTTTGTTTTGGTCTTCGGTTTCTTGGACAAGATCCAAGACACGTATCAGGTCCAACTTCCTGGCTTCCTGACGACACTGCTTGGACCGAACAGCTAAGGCGGAACCTCAAATACAACCAACAAAAAACCCCGCCTCATCTTCGAGGCGGGGTTTTCCGTCAGTTGAGCGCCAGGAGCGACGCTCGGGGAGAGCTCTACTGAATTGGCGAGAGCAGTTCAGGTGCTGTCACCAATTGGCGAACACCGTGAGATTTAGTCTCGTTGAAGACGTTGCCTTCAGCCGCCCACTTATGCAGCGAGTTGATGTCGAGCTTGGCGCACATCGGACGGACGTTCCATGTGACTTGCGCTGGTGAGCAAACCGCTTGGGTATAGCTTGGACCCGTCGTAGAGCCCGGGAAAGTAACAGGCGTGCCAGTGTCGGATGGGATCATGCCAGCTTGATAGAAGCCGCCTTTCTCCTCGACGACGGCAGCCATCTCAGTGAAGTCCAAAGCGCCCGCATCATTCACGACTAGGAAAGTTTGAGCTTCCACGCGCAAGAGCGGATCGGTGCAGCCTTCAGGGACACATGCGCCGAGGCCTTCACCTGGGGTCGCGTCACAGGTTGTGTGGACCCAGTGCACCTCGATCGTTTGACCCGGAACAACGCCTTTATAAGCGCCTTCCGATGGCGCGAGTTCCGCGGCCGTCAGGTCTGCGGTCTCATTACAAGCGTATCCGCCATTATCGGTGGCATCCACGAAGACGCTAAAGCCAGGGCCTTTGTGTTCGGCATTGGTGTGCGTGTGGATGTTGCAGAGATTCATTGCGGAGGCTGGTGGAGCCTTCGGGAAGGTGACTGTGTTCAAACCTGCGACGCTAGAAATGTCGCGTGGCGTTTGTGGGCCGGCGCCGACGCAGAGCTCTGGCGCTGCAGCTTCTACAACCTCTTCAACTTCCGCCTCGACGGTCTCCACGACCTCTTCGACTTCAGTCGCTACTGTATCCTCTGTGCCAGTTGTATTCGCGCACGCAGCGAGAACCGTCCCGGCGGCAGCCGCTAGGAAAATATGTTTCATTGAATGTAACTCCCAAATTAGACGAGTAAGACATGGGGCAACGCACGCATTTGGCGAATAAAAGTTTTATATGGCTTTGATAGCTTGTGGTGATCGAAACTATCGTATCGATAGCTTTTAAGCGCGGTTAGCTTGGTCTGAACCGGCGGCCGAAATCACGAGTCGCGCGGATGAGCTTATCGACTATCCCCGGCTCCAAACTGGAGTGTCCGGCGGTTCCAACGATGTGAAGATCAGCGTTCGGCCAGGCCTTCTTTAAGGCCCATGCGCTCGAAAGTGGGGTGACCACATCATAGCGACCATGAACGATGGTGCCGGGAATGTCGCCGAGCTTTTCGGCGGCTTGCTCGAGCAGCCATCCGTCTTTTTCAAAGAAGCCCTTATTCACAAAATAGTGGCACTCAATCCGCGCAAAGGCATCCGCAAAGTCATCTTCCTCGAAGCGCTTTGGACGGCTGGTCGGGCCTTGAATGGTGATCGTCTCACCTTCCCAGCATGTCCAGGCTTTGGCCGCAGCGCGGCGTTCGGCTTTGTCGCTGCCGGTTAGGCGCTTATGAAATGCGCTCAGCAAGTCGCCGCGTTCGGCTTCCGGGATCGGCGCCACGTAGCGATCGTGTGCATCCGGGAACAAGCGGCTTGCACCTTCTTGATAGAACCACCGTACTTCTGACTCGGTTAGCAAAAAGATGCCGCGTAGAATGAGACCAATGACGCGTTCGGTGTGCGTGACGGCGTATGACAAAGAGAGCGTCGAGCCCCACGAGCCGCCAAACAGGACCCATTTATCGATGCCAAGATGCTCGCGGATGGCCTCCATGTCTTCAACAAGATGCCATGTCGTGTTGTCCGTGAGGTCCGAATGCGGTGTCGATTTTCCGCAGCCGCGTTGGTCCATCAAGATGATGCGATACACAGTCGGGTCGAAAAACCGTCGCATTTCAGGGCTAGAGCCGCCGCCTGGACCGCCATGAACCCCAATGACAGGTAGCCCATTCGGATTGCCTGATTCTTCCCAATAAACCTCATGAAGGTCGCTAACGCGGAGGAATCCTGATTTACGGGCTTCGATAGGTGGATAAAGTTTAAGCAATTTGATCCCTTTGTTCACCACCTCTTCACCTATCGGCAGTTAACTTCTGAATAAAGGGTATGGACGGCGTTTTTCTCATCTGTATGTGTTATTGCAGATGAGGGTTAGTGAGATTTAGGTGTGTCGCCTCATGCGTAGTGTGCTTTTGAGTGTTCTTCTTGCGTCTAGTCTTGGCGCATGCGCCACGGTGTCCATGGTGTCGTCCGAGGCGACTGTGGAATCCGGCCTGACGGCTGAACAGAGCAGCCTGCGAAAAGTCTCCGACGCTTATATCGATTTAGCTGAGCGCAAAAACTGGGTCGCCAAGAGTGGCGGTTTGCTTGGATTTGCTCGCGTTTTGATGGACGGCGCTTCAGGCAATGACGACAATCAAGGGTCTGCCTACGCGGGCGCTCTTGAAAATGAAGCGACATTTGATGCGCAAATTGTGCGTATTCAGGGTGACATTGAGAGCGCAACGCACGGACTAAACGTGGCGACCATGGAGGCAGAAAAGCTCTATGGAACGGGCGTCTCTGCAAAATCTCTTCGCGCCGATCTCGTCAGCTATGAAAGCGCGCTTGTCACAGCGAAGAAAGCACGTCGAACGTTCGTTACGACTTTGGCGGATCTCGAAGTCAAAGACACGCGCCAAACAACTGACGCTTTGACCGAGTTTGATGCAAGCATCGATGCCGCGAGCCGCGCGGCCGACAAGCTCGCGGACTATGCCGCCTTGCGCAAAAAAGATGAGGCGACGTCTTAAACGACGCCCCACTTTTTCAACGCCCTAAAACTTCAAAAATCCACGGTCGAGCTGCCAGGCCGCTTCCATGATTTTTGCCAACTGTTCGGTTCGGCTGCGCACGACCTCCGGGGTCCAGGCGACTTTGTCGGCGATGTCTTTGGTCAGCGCAAATTCAGGTTCGCCATTTGCGAAGTAGTGCGCTTTCTTCTCTTCGAAAGAAAGATTGTCGGCTTTCTGATTGGTCGACTGCGAGAGCAAGGCATAGTTGCCGATCGTGTCGACGAGGTCTCGATGAACCGATTGGTTTGGCCAAGAATTCTGCCAAGGCGAGTCTTCAGGAATGCTCTTTGGCAGGACGTGTTCAATTGTCGCGCGTTGGTCCGGTCCGAGCGCGGCACCGCCATCAATTTCTGCATTCATGCGAAGGGCAATCGCGCGCCGCTGTGAAAACGCGCCAAAGCGACTACGCAGCCGATTGCCGATTTCGCGACGTTCTTCGCGCGACAAAGAGAGCGGACCGCTTTCCGACAAGAGCGAACGGTGATTGTCCGCAAGGTCGGCAATTTTTTGATAGCGGCGCTGACGAGGGCGCTGCTCAGTGATGGCCATCAAAGAGGCGTAGGCAAAGCGTTCCAGGCTGCGGAAGAATTTATACGAGGTCTCTGGTGTGCGGTTTGGATTGACCAAAAACTTCAAAGCTGGCGCACGCCACAGTTGATGGTCGATCAAACGCAAATGGTTGAGAGATTCAGTGACTTGCTCTGTCATCTCACCGAAATCACCCTCTCCGGTTGAGATGATGACATAGGCGTCGACATAAGCCGGCAATTCCTTGGCCAGGAATTCACGCGTGCCGCCATTGGTCTTCTGTATAACGGCCTTGCGAAAATCGCTCGCGCCTTTTCTCGACTTGCGCGCATAAATCGTACTGATTTGATTGAGCAGGTCGTCAAAGCCCGATCCCCCAAGCCGCGACTCATGTTCCGACCATTGCCGCGAAAACTCATTCGCTTCTTCTTTGGTCAGATTGGCGTTTTCCAAGAGGTCCGTCTTGATAATGTCATGGCCGTTCGGCGCTTTGCCGCGCGTGTTCAGAACGCGGAAAACGTTGTATCCGCCGTCCCAGTCTTCAACGATCACTTTCACAAGTAGCACCCGGTGCTTGATGGTTTCGGCGAGGGCGCGGCGCGCGTCCGGCGACAGCTTGCGCACTTGGCCAATGAAATTGTCCAAGTTCTTCTTCATGCGCATCTGGCTGTCACTATCATTCGGCTGCGTATCTTCGCTCAGCGCAGCGCCGCGCGTTTGAATTGCTTCGCTGAGATAGGGGCCATCAATATGATTGAGCGAGATCCGCCAAAAGGGACCGTTTGGTCCGTCTTCGTCGGCGATGAGGGCGTGGATCTCGTCCTTGCGCGCTTGGTCGGTTTCGATATCGCGCAAGACGGCGAGCAGAATCGTCAGTGTGGTCAAACGCTGTTGGCCATCAACGATAAGGTAGCGTCCAGAGTCTTCCTTCACCAAGACGATCGCGCCGATGAAGTGTTTGTGTTTATCGCCGCTTTCGCTGGTGTCTCTGAGGTCGGTCAGCAGGGCTTCTGCCTCTGCAAGTTCCCAAGAATAACTCCGCTGATAAGGCGGCATGGCCATTTCCATGCCATTGCACAATAGATCCGCGAGCGTACTTTCTTGGGCACGAAGGCCTTGTGTCATCTATTCTAAACTCTCTAAAAACCCACCAACCACGTCGATCACCCCTAAGCCTGCTCGACGGGACCATCAATTGAAACTGACACAGAAAAAGTCCGGTTTCAGCCAATAGTAACCAAGAGGTCACACGCGATGAAATGGGCAAATGTACAGGTCAACGATCGCACGCACGCCGGGCTGATACATGAGGACAAGGTTCAGTTGACCTCCGCTTCAGATGTCGCATCGCTCCTCGGCGACTTGCCAGCTGCCAATACGCGAGCAGGAGAAGCGGGCGAGATTTCCCTATCCGATTCAGTCCTATTGCCCCCCATTTTGAAGCCTCGAAAGATTCTCGGCATCGGTGTGAATTACGCCGCGCACGCCAAGGAGTCTGTGACTTTCGTCAACAATCCAAGTTCGAACGTGCAGAAATGGTTCAACAAACAAGCCACCGGTGCGAACGGACCTTACAGCCCAGTCCACCTTCCGGCGGTGTCTGACCAGCTCGATTATGAAGCCGAACTGGTCATCGTGATCGGTAAAACGGGGCGCCACGTGCCGGAAGACAGAGCCCACGAAATGATCGCAGGCTATTGTTGTGGCTGCGATTTTTCTGTTCGGGATTGGCAGCGCGCGAGCCCGACAATGATTATGGGCAA
>CAYNUI010000146.1:0-6630 GCA_964400185.1 uncultured Hyphomonas sp. | reverse complement strand
GCGGTCGGTTTGTGATTGATGGTTTGGGTCAGGGTTCCGAGTTGCATGGTCTATCCTTCCACCATTTCGATCAATGTGCCGTCCGGGTCTTTCAGAACGCCAACGCGTTTGCCTTTGTAGATCACTCCGTCTCGCGCGATTGGCGCGGAGACCCAAGGTCCGGGAAGGCTATCAAAGTCGGGATGGTACAAGGTTCCAATCGCGCAGCCAGGTACGAGCATGCCGTCATGTCGAGGGCGTTCAATGGCCTCATCGGGATACTGATCTAATTCCAAGAATACATCATCCTCATGAATCAGCGTGCAGATGCGATGGAGCTCATCCAGTGGCGTGCCATAGGCCTTGGCGATCATTGTGTAAGGGATCTCCATTTCACGCCCAAACGACAGGCCGCAGGCGGTCTGCATCCAAGCCGCAGCGCGGTCCATATCTGAGTTCCCGATGACGAGAATGAACAGCTTATCGATCAGGCTGCCGGCGCGCGGCAGTTTGTATTCCGGCAGATCGTCATTGATTTGCGTCAGATAGACGATCTCCTCATCCGGCCCTTTGACTTGCATCGGATGGATCGCATCGAGGCCTGGAATCTTATTCGGGGGACCAATGATCTCAAACGGGCTTTCCAGCATACGAGCGTTCACGGCCATCACGTCTTGCACGCAGATCTCGATCGCGTTCCAGCCATAAGACCGCAGCGCCTTGAAGCCGTCGACAGCTGGCTGTTCGACAAAGCGTACATAGACCTCAGCCCCTGAGCTCGGCTGCATCACGATATAGGGCTGACCCGCAGACTTTGGTGTGCCCCAACTGGCGGCAAGCGCCTTACTAATCGTGCCTTCCTCGACCACAGAGTAATCGAAATAGCGGCTGTAGAGATCCTTGCTGCGTTTCAGATCTGAAACCGTCACCGTCGCAGCCCGTAAAAGTTTCATAGAGACTCACCCTTGGCAAAGCCCTCAAAAGGGCGTCTTATGAAAAGATATATCATTTGTATCAGCGACGGCTAGCACTTCCAGGAGAAAAGATCATGAGCGCTTATATGATCGTGTTCGCAGACATCCATGATCGTGAACGATTTATCGCAGATTATGGTGTCCCCACGGCAAAACTCATCGGCGAGTTTGGCGGCGAATATCTCGTCCGCGGTCCAGGCGTGGAAGCGTTAGAAGGCGGCCTATTTGAGGGCACGAGCGCAGTGATTTCTAAGTGGCCGAGCAAAGACGCGATCAAAGCCTTTTGGAACAGCGAAGCCTATGAGAAGCTCAAAGCGGCGCGTCAGCCATTGGCGACGGCGAATGTGATGATTGTGGAAGGATAAGCAGATGAAAGTCCTGTTCTCGCTTGCATTGGTGGCTGGGCTGGCTGGCTGTCAGGTCATTCAAGAAGCGGATGTTCAACAAGAGGTCCCGACCGAAACGGATGGCGTGGCTTTGCTGACCAATGCTGGGCAAGTAAATCCCGATCTCACCGGCTACGAGATCGTGGCGAATGCTCATGATGCCGCGGGCGGTACGAGCTTCGTCGACCCAGGCGCTTTGTTCCTGTCAGGCTACAATATCATCAACACACCCGACGGCGGTTCCACGACATGGGATCGCTACGCCATGTGGCGCGTCTTCGCCGATGAAAAAGCCGACGCTCATGCCGCCAATGGCAAAGTCCGGATCGAGGCCTGGTCCGAAGGTGAGCTTGCTATGCTGCTCAGCTTTGATGGCGAAGCGACGTATAACCAAGCCGGCCGCATGGAAGACCAATCCGCCAATGCCCTGTGGAGTAATAATTTTGGCTTTGGCGCGATCCGCAACGCCTTAGATGAGGGCTGGTCGCAGCAGCGCCGGTCGGATCGAACCATTGACGGCAAACCTGCCTATATGGTCCAGCTCACGGATCCTACCGGGGGCAAAACCCTGTTTGGGTTTGAGCATGGGACCTATCAGATTCTTTATGTCGGCTTCGACACGCCGCGCGGTTGGCATGAGCGGCGTTACTCTGAGTATTTTTCGAAGCCTGGTGTCTCCTGGCAACAAGCCGGACGGGTGCGCCTCTTCTATGATGGTGTCTTGGCCAATCAAGCCGTGTGGACCGACTTCGAAATCGGCGAGACCTATTCAGATGAGACCTTCGTGATCAGCGAAGCGCCGAGCGAACCGAGCTTCGATTAGAAGGGTTTGACTGCGCCGAAAAAGGCCGTGGTCAGGATCAAAACCCAATACATGTAGGCGACATTGCGTCCGAGCTGGATCGACTTTTTGAGCTTGGTCTCAACCTCAGGGTTTGGACCCGCCGCCAGCACAGGGAACATTTTCTGCCATTCATGCATGATTAGGCGCAGGATGACGCCGATGATCAAGGCCGTGCCATAAGTCAGGATTTTCGCTGCGAACCACATTTGCCCTGGGCCGCTCGCAAACGGGCCGTTGCCGGAGAGCGACATTAAGGACGTTATCAGCAGGGTCGGGATCAGGATATAGCGTGTCCAATCCTCAATATCGGACAGCGGCTTGAACAGAGGGGTGCCGCGCTTTGCAAAGGCGCCCCAGGTGAGGGCCATCCAAGCGGCCCAAACGACCCACATCAAGACCAACCAGCCGCCACCATAAGGCTGGACGCCCCAAAGATAACCCATGTGAAGACCGAGCGGCAGCAAACTGATGATGCCGGTGCGCGCCATGATATCGATGCGATACGCCGTTTCCATATGGCGCTGACGCTCTTCAAGCGGCAGCGAAGGGTTCACGACTTTGTATGAGGTTTGAAACACCCCCCATTCGCCGCCGAGCCAATAGACCATGGCAACGATGTGCAGCCATCGCAGGATTGCTAATTCATTCGCTACAAAAAACTCGCCCATGCTCGCCTCCCAATCGAGAATGATTTAAATGATATATCATTTAAAAATTGCGTTCTGTCTAGTCGTCTTCTTTTGGTGCGACGCGCGGCCAAATGTAGAGGTCTCCATCCGCATTACCGAACAGCAATTCCCACTCTTCTGAATAGCCACGTTCCAATTGCCCGATGGCGTTTTGGGTGATCTGCGTGCGCGACTCGATGCGTCTTTGATCACCGCGTCGCCCAGTGATGATGCAGCGGGCCGGATCGATCCAGCTGGTATATCCGCCCTCGATCGCGCTCCAAACAGTATAGCAGTCCTCCGATAATGGATTGCTGATTTCGACTCGCCCATCGGCGAATGAGGCGCGATCATCGATCAACGCCGCCGCGGCGTTCTTGTCTATCACGCGATAGGCCTGCATTTGGTTCTCGGACCGGTCTGGTGTCTCGTCGAAAAGGTAGATCAGTTGCCGGTAAAACTCGCCCTCCGGTCCATCGTGGCGCATTTCCGCATACATGGCGTGGCGGTGCCCTAATGGTGGGGTGATGTTCCGCACGCGCATGTAAATGGGACGGCCTTCGCGTGCACCGCCTTCTACATCTGAAAAATAGTCGCCGCTCAAGAGACGAGTGATCCCTTGTAGCTCGACGTCCAGTGCAGAGAAGGTCGGCTGCTTCAAGTTGAGGGTAGGCCCTTTGTCATCAACGCCGAAGACCAGGTTCCCGTCTCCGTCGACAGCACGGTCGTTCAACAATAGGGCGTCGCGGCGGAGTGTCAGGGTCTCTTCGAGATAGACTTGGGTTTCATAGCGCGTGGAATAGTAGGAACAGGCTTTCTCTTTCAGATAGCCTTCAAACTGGTCTTCGGCTCGTTTCCAAAAAACCTCGCAGCCTGGTTTGAGGAAAAAGTCGTCGACACTGAGGGATGCTTGGCGCTCAGGGTCGAGATGAATGTCGATCAGGTCTTCCGGACGGTTTGGGGTGTAGATGGTCAGACGCACAGCGCCTTCTTCGAGATCAGGCTCAAACGAGTAAATGCGCTGGCGGTAGAGGTCCGCGGGATCGTGGTGCTGATACTGTTGGGCATAGAGCAAGCGGCCCGGAATGCCCTCAATCTCCACCGGATGGAAGGTGTGGTTTAAGTGCCTATGGCGCAGCCCGGATGACAGATTGCTCTCGCGCTCAGCTTCGATCTGTTCGAAATTGTCATACACGCCCGGAAACCAGGCGAGCATTTCTTCAAGCTCTTGCTCAATTTCTGCGGACTGATTTGGTACGGTTGGGGTCTGACAGGCGCCGAGCGCGAGCCCCAGTCCAAGTATAACAGCGGCGGTCCAGCGCATCAGTCGACTTTGGCGAATTCGTCAGCGACGTCTTCGCTCGAGTCTTCTTTGCCTCTGGCAATCGCTTCTCGATCCTGCTGCAGGATGCGCAGACAGCGTGCGATATATTCTTGCATCCAATAGCCGCGTTCATCGGCTTCAGATTTGCTCGGCTCGAAGGCCTCGATCGCGTCACGTGTCACCACGCCATCGCGGTCGAGTAGACGTTCCACAGTGTCGAGGCGTTCGCGAATGACCGCGACTTCCTGCATCAGCGCCAGCGTGATGTTCATCACGCGCTCTGTGTCAGGATCTTCCAAGAACCAAGGGCGCTTACCTTTGGCTTTAGAGCCGGCAAGTTTGAGCGGATCGAGCGTCGTTGCGGTCATGATTAGCCCTCCTTGCGTGCGCCGATGACGTGCCAAGCGGCTTTGCGGCCATAGTCTTCTTGTTCAGTGTCTTCGGCCGCCTCTGGGAAGACTTCCGGATCGACGACAGCGGCGACACCGCCATGGATGAGACTGTCCCTGCTAAAGCCTGCATTTTCCATCCAGGCATCAAGGTCGACCTCATGCATCTTCGTCCAAAACGGCTCATTATTGTAGAACGCGTCCCAGTCTCGCATGGCCTGCTCAAAGAGCGGCATGTCATCTGAATATTGTGGCTGTTCGACGTGCAGAACGATCCCGCCTGGCTTTAGAAGACGCTCTGTCTCCGCGAAAATCATTGGCATCGTCTTATAGCTTGTCTCGTGCAGGAACATGGTCGATTGCACCCAATCAAAGCTCGCATCCTCGAACATGTCTTTGAGATCCGAGACGTCGCCTTGAATGAAGGTGACGTTCTCAATGCCCATGGTCTTCGCGCGAGCGAGGCCGTAGCGCAGCATCGGCGCGCCGGCATCGACGGCGATGACTTCGGCGTCCGGGAAGGCTTCTGCAATGGGAAGGACATTGTGACCTAACCCGGCGCCGATATCGAGAATGCGCTTAGGTTTAAAATCTGGCAGGTTCTTCTGAACCCATTGAGCAACGGCTACGCCGCCGCCATCATTATATCGACCAAGCATTCCGCCCGTGGTGGCAAAGATGCCCGCATCATAATTGGCCGGACCGGTGACATCGCCCGGCACCAGCTCTGTATGATAGGAGCCTGGCATGCAGTGATGATCAATCGCATCCGTTGACCGAGGCTGCTTGAATTTCGGGTCCAGCACCAAGCGTGGATCGCCTTCCGTCAGCGTCTTCACTTTGCCGTTCAGCTCATCGGCTTGGCGAATGGTCACCCAGCGACCTGCCTGTTGACGGGTCTCCATCGTGGCGCGTCGCATCGCTGACCACCATTGGAACATAGGATCTTTGGTGAGGTCTTTGCGGACCTCATGACGCGTTTTGTACTTGCCTTTCTTGGCCTTTTTGCGGGCCGGCTCGACGCGGGCGTCAAAGGCTTCGGCCACACCTGGCATAACCTTGGTCGAAAGGTGCCGGTTCATCTGAGCGAGGAAATTGAATCGTGCGATCTCGTCATGACTGGTTTCAGGATAAACACCGTGGCGTCCGACCACGCGATAATCCGGCGGGCCATCATACTCGATGGGTTCGGGACGAGGATCGCGTTCAGTATCCGCCATGATTGTCTCCTTTTCGCTTCACAAAATGCCGCGCTTTCGCAACACTTTCAATGTGAGGGCTATGCAACTCCGGTAAAAGATATATCATTTAAAAAAATAAGCTATAGGGAAGGTTCCTGATATGAGTACAAAGATTGTCGCACTCTTTAATCTGAAGCCCGGGGTCAGCGTCGCAGATTACGAAGCTTGGGCAAAAACCAAAGACATCCCAACCGTCAACGGATTGCAATCGGTAGATGAGTTCGCCGTGTTTAAATCCACCGGACTTCTCGGGTCTGACGATAAGCCACCTTACGCTTATATCGAGACCATTGACGTCAATGATATGGAAAAATTTGGCGGTGAGGTGTCGACGGAAACCATGCAGGCCATCGCTGGCGAGTTTCAGGCCATGGCGGATGATCTGGTTTTCATTATGACTGATAAGCTCGGCTAGGGGGCACGAATGGGTAGGTTCACGGGCAAAACGGCGGTCATTACCGGATCTGGCCGGCGCAAAGGGTTGGGCGAGGCGATTGCCAAACGCTTGGCCGAAGACGGCGCGAATATCGTCATCTCCGACATTGGTGCGCCGCGCGACGAGGCCACTGGCGCGGAGCACATTGGCTCCACGGACGAGATGGAATCGATTGCCGCGGATATGCGCGCGCTCGGCGTGCAAGCCTCAACCAAAGTCTGCGATGTGCGTTCGCTTGAAGACGTGCGGGGGCTCGCTCAGCACGCAGTTGATACGCATGGCAGTTTGGACATCTGGGTCAACAATGCTGGCATCGGTTACATTATGAAGCCGCTTCTGGATGTGACTGAGGACGATTGGCGAGCGGTCATCGACGTGAACCTGACGGG
>CAYNUI010000145.1:4717-6720 GCA_964400185.1 uncultured Hyphomonas sp. | reverse complement strand
TATCTCGAAGCCATGGCCGCACGCATTCCGATGGGTCGTCCAGGTCTGCCTGAGGACACCGCCAATGCGGTTGCCTTCCTTTGCTCGGACGAAGCCAATTACATCACGGCGGAAAGTATGAATGTCTCCGGTGGGGAGGAACCTCACTAATGGCGCTACCGCCCGATCCTGCGCCCAAAGGCTTTTCCTGGCCGGGCGGCGCGAAGCTCGCTTTGTCGATTGTCGTAAATGTCGAGGAAGGCGCGGAACGCCGAATTGATGAAGGCGACAAACGCCCGGAACCTGTTGACGAATTGGGGGCGGTGCCTGGCAAGCCGATCCGCATTCATGGCAATGAGAGCAATTACCAGTATGGCATCAATCGCGGTGCGCCACGGGTGCTCAAAATTCTCGATAAAGCTAAGATCAACGCGACTTGGACGGTGTGCGGGCAGGCGCTGGAAAAAGCCCCATGGCTGGCGGAGGCGATTGTCGCGCGCGGCGACGAGCCCTGCAATCACGGTCATAAATGGGCCTTCACGGCCTTTATGGATGAAGAGGCCGAAACCGCTTTCATCAAGAAAGGCACGGACTCAATTGCTGAGACGTGCGGGCGCCGTCCGGTCGGGTGGCTGTCGCGCTATCTACATACCGACATCACGCGCCGGATCCTGAAAGAGCAGGGCTACCTATACCATATGGATGATTATTCCGACGACTTTCCATACTGGGCAGACGTCGAGATGAAAGATGGCTCAACCGAGCCCATGATCATTCTGCCTTATGCGATCGACTCCAATGATATGAAGTTTTGGCTGAGCCCCAGCTTCACGCCGGATATGTGGCTCTCTTACGCCAAGAACACATTCAATTGGTTGCTTAAAGAAGCGAATGAAGACGGTGCGCGAATGATGTCGCTTGGCTTGCATCTTCGAATTATCGGACGGCCTGGCCGCATCGATGCGTTCCAGCATTTCCTCGATCATGTCAAAGCTCACAAAGACGTTTGGGTCGCCACGCGTGAAGAGATTGCTCAGCACTTTGCAGCAAATGTCAAACCTGGAGAGACGAGATGAAGTCCATCTTCTGCGCGCTTGGAAGCGCACTGTTACTGAGTGGCTGTGTGATTATCGAAAGCGATGGTGAACCGCGCATCATTGAGCGCGAAACCATTGTTGAAGTTGAACAAGCTGATCCGGTTGATCTCAATCCTCTGGACTTGCGGCGTACAACTTTGGTGGTTCGCGACATCGAAAAATCGCTGGCGCTGTATCGCGACGCGCTTGGCATGACGGTGGAGTATGACCAAGAGCTCACCTCGCCAGGCCTTACGTCTAGGTTTGGTGCCGATGGCGAAAACCGTTCGCGCCTGGTTCTGCTCAAAGCCAATGACAGTTTCATCGGCATGCTAGGGCTCTGGCAATTCTTGGATCAAACCGAGCAAGACTTAGCCGAGCCTGATCCTGCAGACTTTACGCCTGGAGAAATCGTGCTGCTGTTCAATTCCAACACCCTGTCTGAGACCTTTCCCGCGGCCGCGGCGGCGCCTGGTGTTAGCATCGTTGGTGCCCCAAAAGAGCGGCGTTACCCCTCGCCAGCGGGCGACATCGTCGTCATGGTTTCGATGCTGACAGACAATGATGGGCACACGATCGAGCTTAATCAAATCATCTCGGACCCGCGCTCAGAATGACCCGGCTCGAGCCGCTCTCGCTTGATCAAGTGGACCCTGAAACACGGGCCATGATTGAAAATGCAGAGACGATGATGGGCTTTGTTCCAAACGACGCTTTGGTCATGGCACGCCATCCTGCGCTTACCAAAGCGATGTGGGGCCTGGTCGCGGCGGTCTATGGGCCTGGCCAAGTCGATAATGGCCTCAAGCGCCTAATTGGCGAAGCGGCCAGCAAAGCTGCGGGTTGTTTTTACTGCTCCGCCCATGCTGCCCACGGCGCACGCGAGCAGGGCGTGGCGCAAGAAAAAATTGACGCGGTGTGGAGCTTCGAAGACAGCCCGCTTTTCAG
>CAYNUI010000145.1:2245-4617 GCA_964400185.1 uncultured Hyphomonas sp. | reverse complement strand
AGACTCTGTTTGACCTCATGGGGTGAACGCTCTAATTTGTCCGGACAAATTCGGATCACACATGTCAGCCACTTTCAAATCACTCCTCTTCGTGCCGGGTGCGCGGCCCGATCGTTTCGACAAAGCCGCAGCAAGCGGCGCTGATACGATCATCATCGATCTTGAAGATGCCGTCTTACCGGACGCAAAGACTGAAGCGCGCGCGGCAGCCCTAGGTTGGCTGGCGCATCGCGGCGATGTCACCGCTGGCATTCGGATCAACAGTCCGCGTACGGCGGAAGGGTGCGCTGATATTGCGGCGCTTGCGGTCTCCGGTTGCTCGCCCGATTTCGTCATGGTGCCCAAAGCCGAGACCGGGGTGGACATGGAAATCGTCGGCGAAGCCCTTGGCCATGGCGCGCCCCTCATTGGTGTGATCGAGAGTGGCCGTGGATTACGGAGGGCTTTCGACATCGCAAAGCAATCGAGTGCTGGCATTCTCTTCGGCGGGGCCGACTATAGCGCAAGCCTGGGGGCAGATCTTTCCAATTGGGACGCGATGATTGTGGCGCGCGGAACCATCGCTGGCGCTTGCGGGGCGGCGGGCGTGCCGGCCTATGACGTGCCCTATCTCGATGTGAAGGATGCCGCTGGTCTAGATGAAACCACGCGCAAAGCGAAAGCCATGGGCTTTGCCGGACGGTCCTGCATCCATCCTTCTCAAGTCGAGACGGTGAACGCGGCTTTCCAGCCCACGCCGGCGGAGATCTTAGAGGCCAAAGCGATCATTAAAGCGCTTGAAGACAGCCAAGGGGGCGCGGCCCTCTACAACGGAAAACTTATCGACCGCCCAATTATACTGGCGGCTGAAAGGACCCTCGCCAAAGCTGGCGAAGAGAGAGGATAAAAATGGTTCAGAACTGGAAAGAAGTCGGCCCCAATCGCTACCGCGAAACGTTCGGCCGTTACTTTGAAGATTTCAACGAAGGCGACATTTACGAGCATCGCCCTGGCAAAACCGTCACTGAATATGACAATCACGCCTTCACATTGCTGACCTTAAATACCCATCCGATGCATTTTGATTCCGAGTTTGCTGCGGCATCGGAATTCAAGAAGAACCTGGTTGTCTCGCCCTACACGCTGGCGCTTTGTATCGGCATGAGCGTGACCGATTGTTCTCAGAAAGCGATTGCCAATCTCGGCATGGACGAAGTGAAATTCACCGCTCCTGTTTTTGCGGGCGACACGCTCTACGCTGAGAGTGAGGTGCTTGGAAAACGCGAAAGCAAGTCGCGTCCCGGCCAAGGTATCGTGACCATCGTGACGCGCGGCTACAATCAAGACGGCACCATGGTCTGCACGTTCAAGCGAAACATGTTGATCCCGTCTCGCGGCCAAGCGGTCGAAGACAAAGTTGGAAATTACTAGGAGGCCGTCATGGCAGACACTGCATATCTCTCTAGCGAGGCGGCTGAAGAAGAACGCCTCATGCTCGACGCGATCGAGAAGTGGATTGAGCAAAAAGTTAAACCCGTCGCGATGGAACTCGAGCACGCTAATGAGTATCCAATCGACCTGGTTGAGGACATGAAAGAGCTCGGCCTATTCGGCGCGCTCATCGATCCTGAATATGGCGGTCTTGGGCTATCGGCTTCCCTTTACGCGAAAATCGTCACTCGCATTTCCGAAGAGTGGATGAGTCTCACAGGCATCTTCAATTCGCACTTGATGATGGCGCAGATTGTTCAGCGCTTCGGAACGGATAAGCAGAAAGACTATTGGCTGCCAAAGTTCGCCACTGGTGAACTCCGCGGCGGTCTTGCTCTGACAGAACCGAACGCGGGCACCGACCTGCAGGCGCTCACGACCAAGGCGACGCGCGTCGGCGATAAGTATGTGATTGAAGGTGCCAAGACTTGGATCTCCAACGCCATCGAAGGCCAATGTGTCGCTTTGCTTTGCAAAACCGATCCGTCGGCGGAGCCGCGTTACAAAGGCATGTCGATTCTGATCACGCAGACAAAAAACCCTGAGACCATGGAAGACCTGCCCGGCGTCACCAATGGCAACAAGCTCTCCAAGCTCGGCTACAAGGGCATTGATAGCGGCGAGCTTATCTATACTGGCTATGAGTGCGACGCTGAACTCAGCCTGGTTGGCGGTGAAGAAGGCAAGGGCTTCTTCATGGCCACTGGTGGTCTTGAGATAGGTCGGATCAATATTGCCGCCCGGTCGGTCGGAATTGCTCGCCGGGCGCTGCAAGAAAGCATTGCTTATGCGCAAACCCGTCAGACCATGGGCAAGCCGATTTGTGAGCACCAAGCGATCCAATTGAAGCTCGGCGAGATGGGTGCCAAAACCCGCGCAGCTGAGCTCCTGGTTGAAGATGC
>CAYNUI010000145.1:0-2145 GCA_964400185.1 uncultured Hyphomonas sp. | reverse complement strand
CTGAAAGGCATCCGCATTCTTTCGGTCGAGCAATATGGAGCTGGACCGTATGGCACCATGCTGCTGGCCGATCTCGGCGCAGAAGTGATCAAAATCGAAGACCCCTCGCGAGGTGGCGACGTCTCTCGTTCCGTTGGGCCTTACATGCTTGGCGAAGGCGACAGCGAGTTTTTCCAAACCTTCTCGCTCGGCAAAAAGTCGGTGACGCTCAATCTCAAGTCCGAAGACGGTCGACGCCAATTCGAAGCTTTGGTGAAGACCGCTGATGCTGTGGCGAACAATCTACGTGGAGACCAACCCGGCAAACTCGGTCTCACATATGAGGCGCTAAAAGCGGTGAACCCTAAAATCGTGTGTGCGCATCTCTCGGCCTATGGTCGAAAGTCAGAACGCGCCGATTGGCCAGGCTATGATTACCTGATGCAGGCCGAAGCAGGCTTCATGTCGATGACCGGTGAGCCTGACGGACCCCCAGTGCGGTTCGGCCTATCTATGGTCGACTTTCATACCGGCAGCCATCTGGCAACGGCGCTATTGGCCGGATTGCTCGGCGCGAGCCGCAGCGGCGAAGGCTGCGACCTCGATGTCTGTCTGTTCGATACGGCGTTGCATCAACTGTCCTATCCGGCCACTTGGTATCTCAACCAAGGGCATGTGACGGGACGCCTGCCCCGCGGCGCGCATCCTTCTATCGCGCCAAGCCAATTGGTGAAGACGGCGGATGGGTGGGGCTTATTGATGTGCCAAACGCCGAAATTCTGGCAGCTTTGGTGTCAGCTCACCGGCTCTGATTTGGGCGCAGATGAGCGCTTCGCATCCATCCCGGCACGTCGAGAAAATTTGGCCGCGCTCAGCGATGCCGTGGATCAGGTGATGATGGCGAAGACCACATCTGACTGGCTAGAAATTTTGGGTGGTCATGTCCCTTTCGCGCCCGTCTTGGATATTGGGAAGGCCTTGGACAGCGACTATGTCGCTCACGTTGAAATGACCACGCGCGTCGAACATCCGGATCGCCCTGAAGGCGTACGCACCTTGGCCTCCCCGTTTCGAGTGAATGGCGAACGCCCAAAACTCACACGCGCACCCGGCATGGGAGAGCACAGCGACAGCCTGTTGCCTGAGGAAACGCCATCATGAAGCTTGAAGGGCTGAAAGTTCTCGATCTGTCGGCATTCTTGCCGGGGCCACACATGACCATGATGATGGCCGATCACGGCGCAGACGTGATCATGGTGGAACCCGCCAATGGCACCGGTGAGCCGACCCGCGTGATTGGCGAGACCACGAAAGATGGCATCTCCGTTTGGTTCCGCAATATTGCCCGCGGCAAGCGCAGTCTGAAGGTCAATCTCAAAGACCCAGGTGGGCTGGATTTGCTCTTAAAGCTCGCGGACGAGGCCGACGTGATGATTGAAGCCTTCCGGCCCGGCGTCGTCGCCCGGCTGGGCGTCGACTATGAAACTGTCGTCGCGCGCAATCCACGCATCATCTATTGCTCGATCTCCGCCTTTGGCCAGGACTCGTCCTTGGCCAAAAAGCCTTCGCATGACACAGGTGTGCAAGGCATGGCCGGATTGATCGACCTCTGCCGCGGCATGAGCGATGACAAACCGACCATGCCCAACGTCCCGTTCGCGGATGTGAGCGCGTCCTTGATGGCCCTGTCAGCCATCTTGATGGCGCTTTATCGCCGCGCGCAAACGGGCGAAGGCGATTATATTGATTTAGCTATGTACGACGCGGCGATTGCCTGGACGCCGAACGTGCTCGGCCCGACCTTTGGTGAAGACCGCCATCCAGTGCCAAAAGACATGCGCAGCTTTGGTGGGTCGGCGCTTACCAATCTTTATGAAACCTCAGATGGTGAGTACCTGGTCTTTGCTGGACCAGAAGTGAAGTTTGCAACCAATTTGCTAACGGCGCTCGGCCGCGAGGAATTGATCGAGATCGCCAAGCGCCCGCCAGGCCCCGAACAAAAACCACTTCGGGCCTTCTTCACCGAGACGTTCAAAACCAAGTCTTTGGCCGAATGGAAAGTCTTTTTGGAACCGATCGATTGCGCCTGGTCTTGGGTCCGCAGTTTGAAGGATGCGTTCGATGATCCGTTCACGGAAGAACGGGGCATGGTGTTCACTGACGCGG
>CAYNUI010000144.1:0-6863 GCA_964400185.1 uncultured Hyphomonas sp. | reverse complement strand
ACGCCGACCAACACGATCAACCCTGCCACAACCAACCAAAGTCGAAGCTTGGAGCCCTCGCGCTTCGGGGCAGTCTGTAGATCGGCGTTTTGCATCGTGCTTCCCTGCGCCGCACACCGATCTAGGTCAAGCAACCAGGACAGATCAGAAGCAGCGTAGGACGCAAAACAGACGACGCCTAGGGCTCCTTCAAAAGACGCTTATACTCTTGCTCCAGCGGAACAAAACACTCCCAAAAATCCCGCCCCGGCACGCCACTCAAAATATCGCTCATAATATCGAGGTGCGTGTGCCATCCGGCTGATGCGCCCGACTTATAATCTTTTGTCATCAGTTTCTCGTGCCGCAGGTGCAATCGAACTTTCGTCCCAACCTCGGTAAGCCTGATAACAACTTCAGTCGGCGCTTCTGCCTCTCCTGATGGCCACGAGAACGCAATTTGGTGTGGCGGATCGTAAGCTCGCACCACACCGACCATGTTTACATCACCCCCACCTTCATGACTGGCAGGCGTTGGGTGCGCCGATAGATTGGAATGGTCAAAACGGAAGACGATTTCGCCGCCGACCTCGGGAGACACGTCCCCCGCACAAAGCCACTTTTTGCGCAGCTCTGACTTCGTCAGATAGTCCCACACACGTTCGATCGGACCTGGCAGATCTCGGAAAATCTCTAAAACCGCCGGGTTTGGATAAGTCGCGTAATCACCCATTATTCTCATCCTCTTCGTTTAAGGCTTGTTCGAGTTGATCGAGCGCAGAAGTCCAGAACGCGGCGTGCTGCTCCAGCCAAGCCCGCGCCGCCGCAAGCTCCCCCTGTTGCAAGTGGCAAAGGCGTTCTCGTCCACGCTTTTCGCGCCGGACCAAGGCCGCATCTTCGAGAATGCCGATATGTTTAGACGTGGCGGCGAAACTGATCGCGAACGGTTCGGCTAACTCGCCAATGGTTCGCGGCCCTGTTCGCAACTGCTCAAGCATGGCCCGACGCGTCGGGTCAGCAAGGGCGCGAAATGTTTGATTCAACGGATCTGTATGCTCAACCATATGGTTGAATATACAGATCCTCAGATTTTATTCAACCAAAAAGTTGAATTTATGCGGTGGCGAGCATTTTTTCGCTCATATCCCAGAGCCGATCAGCTTTCACTTCATCGCAAATCCACTCTCGCGCATGTTGCCAGCGCTGGCTGTCTGGGCCGGCCAATTGAGCGATATCGCAATCCTCGCAATACTCTCCGCCATAGCCTTCCAGTTGAGGCGACGTCGCCGCCCAAGTGGCTGTGGAGGCCCCCTGCTCCGGCGTCTTAAACATGGCTTGGATTTGAGGTGGGACCGTTCCGTCCGGATTCATCCATCCCATCGCAGCCATCTCTTCGACCGTGAGGTGGCGCTGTAGGGGCGTAAAAATTCCGCCAGGGTGTACCCCGAACGCGGTGACCCCGTACTCGTCCCAACGCCGATCCGCACCAAGCGCGAACAAGGCGTTCGCCGATTTAGCTTGGGCGTAAGCGTCCCACTTGTCGTACTCGCTCGTCTCGTAATTCGGATCGTCCCAATTCACATCGCCGCGAATATGGGCCGTCGATGAAAGGGCGACCAAGCGAGATGTCTCGGCTTTCTGCAGCGCTGGCAGCAAGCCAACCGCCAGCGCCATATGACCCAGATGGTTCACGCCGAACTGGCTTTCCCAGCCTGGCCCGACACGCGAGAGCGGGCACGCCATAATGCCGGCATTGTTGATCAGAATGTCCAGCGCACGCCCTGACTCGACATAATCTCTCGCAAACTTCCGGACGGACCCAATATCCGCAAGGTCCATGCTGGCGACTTCGACGGTGCCCTCGACTGAAGCCAGCTCCTGTTTTGCCACGTCCGGACGACGCGCTGGGACGGTCACATGAGCGCCCACACCCGCCAGCGCGCGGACCTCTTCAATTCCGATCCCGCTATAGCCGCCCGTGACGACAACATTCTTGCCGCTCAGATCCATTCCTTTCACGACGTCCGCCGCTGGTGTCTTAGCTCCAAACCCCGATCCGATTGGCTTTTGTGTTTCCTTAGACAAATCATCCTCCGGTTTTTTCCGACGGTGGCAGCGGAAAAGCTGTCTGGCAAGACTCGACAGAAAACCGCCCAATTCCTAGCTAAAGTGAAACGCATCAACAGATGTCGGAGACCTGCATGTTCGTTCGCTTATTTGCCCTTCTCGCAATCGTCACGATGATGACGGCGACGGCCTCGGCACAATTTGGAAAACCTCAGCCGACGCCAAAAACCGCAGATGAGTATTTCGCCGAACGCGCAATGCGCGATGCTTCAAGGCTTACAAGTGGTGTTGAAGGGCGTGATGTCGTCCGTCCGGAAGATGGAATTGACCTGGCGCGTGCTGAACGCCGCATGGAAGAAGCCTTTGAGATCTATCAACGCCTCTGCGCCGACCGCACCCTACCGCGAGACCAATGGGCGCGAAACTGTTTCGCCTTAGGCGATCTGCATCGCCGCGGCGCCGGTACCGTTCAAGACTACGGCGCTGCTAAAGAGCTTTATGACGCGGCTTGTCTAGACGGACGGCACGCGAATGCCTGTTTGCAGCAAGCCTATATCTCCGCGATCGGGTCGGCGGGAACAGAAGACCTCGAGCACGCTCGCATGCTCTATGAGCGCGCGTGCAGTCTGGATTCCCCATCGGGCTGCGCGGGGCTCGGCAATATGATGTATATGGGTCGCGGCGGCACACGCGATCGTCCGACAGCGGTTCGGTTGTTACAGGATGCGTGTTCAGATGAGTATGAATGGGCGTGTACGCGCCTGATTGAATATGGGCTGCCAACGCGTCTCGATCGGTTCTAGACCTCCTTCCGCTGCGCGATCTTGTTGAGCTACACATTTTGCGGCACTCCTTTCTCTGAGTGAGGACGGGAGGATCTTATGCGGTTTCTAACACTGGGCGCCGTTGCGGCATTGTTGACGGCTTGCGGGCAACAAGAAGAAGCAATTCAGCCGACGCCAGATCCCTCTGCGTCCGCGATCGAAGCCGGGCTCCCGACTCCAGGAACGGCGACCGAAGTTACCAAACAAACAAACGCCGCCCTCGCGGAGCGTCTCGATCTCTCGCAAGGCTCCGACGGTGAAGACGCACGGCGCGATCGGCTGTCCTTCATTGAGGATGAGGCGATCTTGGCGGAAAACGGATCCGTCGTTTGGTCGATCCCGCAGTTTGAATTTCTCGAAGCAGACGCTCCAGAAACCGTAAATCCGTCGCTATGGCGTCAGTCGCAACTCGCAGCGCATCATGGCTTGTTCAAGGTCATGGACGGCATCTACCAAGTGCGCGGCTATGACCTCTCAGTGATGAGCATTATTGAAGGCGAGACCGGCTGGATCATCGTCGACCCGCTGACGGCGACTGAAACGGCGGCCGCATCGCTGAAACTCGTCAATGATACGCTTGGCGAGCGACCCGTCACAGGCGTCTTATACACCCACTCTCACGCTGACCATTTTGGCGGTGCGCGCGGGGTGATCAGCGATGAAGACGTTGCTGCAGGCGTTCCTGTGCTCGCCCCGATCGGTTTTTCTGAAAGCGCCGTGTCTGAAAACCTCATTGCTGGCAATCAGATGAGCCGCCGCGCGACCCTGATGTTTGGCAATACGCTACCACGGTCGATGACGGCGCATGTTGGTTCCGGTCTGGGTCCTGGCCTGCCCAATGGCACGATCAGCTTGATCCTTCCGACCGAAGAGATTGAAGGCCGCGGAACCGTGCGCGTAATTGATGGCGTCACATTTGAGTTTATTGACGCGGCCGGCACTGAAGCGCCCGCTGAGTTTATGTTCTATCTGCCGGAGAAGCGGGCGCTCTGCACAGCTGAGGTCGCGACAGCAACCTTCCACAATGTGCTGACCCCACGCGGTGCAAAGGTGCGCGATGCGCTGAAATGGAGCCGCGCCATCGATTATGTGCTCGCCGAATATGGCGAGACGAGCGATGTCGTTTTTGCCTCCCACCACTGGCCAACATGGGGACAAGAAAACGTTGAGCAATTCCTGCGCAGTCAGCGTGACATTTATCGTTACGTCCATGACCAAACCCTGCGCAACGCGAATGCTGGCGCAACAATGATCGAAGCGGCTGAAGCGGTCGAAGAACCGGAATTCCAAGCCGCTGATTTCACCACGCGGGGCTATTACGGCACGCTCAATCATAACGCCAAGGCGGTGTATCAACACTATTTTGGTTGGTGGGGCGGCGTCCCTGCCGAGTATAACCGACTGCCTCACGAGGTCACAGCGACGCGATATGTAGAAGCGATGGGCGGGGCCGACGCAGTCTTGCAATTGGGTCAGGACGCATTCAACGCGGGCGATTATCGCTGGGCCGCGGAAGTCTTCAATCATTTGGTTTTCGCTGATCCCGATAACCAGGAAGCGCGCGACTGGCTCTCCGCAAGCTATGAACAACTCGGTTTCCAAGCCGAAAGCGGGGCCTGGAGAAGCTATTATTTGACCGGTGCGGCTGAACTTCGCCGCGGGGTTCCGGATATTGGCAACCCGCAGCTCGGCAATCCGGATTTCTTGAAAGCCGTGCCGTCGCTCGACCTGTTCGATGCATTGGCCGCGCGATACAATCCTGAGAAGATGGACCGCGATCCATTCGTGATTGTCTTCAACTTCCCAGACCGCGATGAAACCATCAGTGTGTTGGTCGAACAGGCCGTCATGGTTCCCCGCATGGGCGGCACCGAAGAGCCGACTGCCACGGTGACGATTGACCGGCTCGATCTAGATCGCCTGATCCTTGGAGAAGCAGCTCCTCTCGGCCTAATCACAGGCGGAAAGATGAAGCTCAGTGGCAATCGCGGTGCTGTATCGGCGATGTTTGACGCGCTCGATCAGCCGGACTTCTGGTTCAACACGGTGGTGCCTTAGAGACGACCAATACGGTCGATCCAAATTTTTGCCTTTCCGTTTCTGAGAAACCTCATAAGTACAACAGAAAGCAGCGCTTTAAATAGCGCTGACGGGTGTGCGTGCGTGGAGGTTTTTGATGCGTATCATGAAATGCATTTTGGGTTTGGTCTTTGGCACGAGCCTATCTTTAACGGCGCAAAGCCAGGCCTATCCAGACGCCGAATATGCAGACGAAATCCCAACCCTGTCGGAAATTGTCGGGCACGATCACGGCGAGGCGATCACCACGTCTGAAGACATTCGCAAATATCTAAATGCATTAGAGGGCGCCACCCCAGACCGTGTGCAAGTTCGATCCTATGGGACGTCTTGGCAGGGACAGGACCTGGTCTATGCGATCATCTCTTCGCCCGAAAACATCGCCAACCTCGATACCCATCAGATCAATCTCGCCACCTTGGGCGCGGGCCAAGCGCTTTCGGATCAGGCGCTTGCTGACACGCCCGCCGTCGTTTGGTTGTCGTACGGGGTGCATGGCGATGAAGTGACCCCGTCAGACAGCGCGATTTTCATGGCCTATCATCTGCTCGCCGCCGAGAATAATGAGCTTGTCGATACCATTCTCGACAACACGCTGGTGATCATTGATCCGAACCAAAACCCGGATGGGCGCGAACGATTCATTCACGGTTTCATCTCCGGACTGGGCCTCGAGCCACAAGGCGACCGCTTTGCTGTGGAGCATGATCAGCCGTGGCCGCGCGGGCGTTTCAACCACTATGTCTTTGACCTGAACCGTGACTGGTTTGCGCTGACCCAGCCGGAGACCCAGGGTAAGGTAAAAGCCCTGCTCGATTGGCACCCGGTTGTCTTTGTCGACAGTCATGAAATGAGCGGCGACCAGACTTACTTTTTCCCGCCATCCGCTGATCCATTCAATCCCAACGTCACCGCTGCGCAGCGCTCAAAGCAGGTACAGCTTGGCCAGAACATGGCGCGCTATTTCGACCGCTTTGGGGCGCCGTATTTTACGCGAGAGATCTTCGACGCGTTTTACCCAGGTTATGGCGACATGTGGCCGACGCTGAACGGCGCTGTCTCTATGACATTTGAGCAAGGCTCGCCTCGCGGGCTGATTTTTGATCGCAATGACGGCACAACACTGACCTATAATGAGGGCGTGCGGAACAATGTGCTCTCGTCACTCGCCACGCTGGAAACAGTCGCTCGCAACAAAGATACGTATTTGCGGGACTATGGGACTTACCGGTCCACCGCGATCAGCGAAGCCACGCGGGCGAGCGATCGCTATGTCGTAATGGACCTTGCCACCTCTCGGTACGAAGCTGAAGCACTGGCCCGGCGGCTTGCGGCGCAAGGGATCACCGTCCAACGCGCAGCGGCGAATAGTCGACAGTGCGGGGACACCTATGGTGCGGGCGCTCTCATTGTCGATCTCGCGCAACCGCAAGGCCGCCTCATTCGAACGCTTCTGGAGCCGACGACAGACCTTCCAGCAGATTGGATCGCGGGCCAAGAAAGCCGCCGCGATCGCGGGCTCAATCATGAGCTCTACGATGTCACCGCCTGGTCAATGCCGCTCATGGATGGGGTGGAGACTCAACAGTGCAACCGGGTCGACTTAAGCGGCGCTTCAACGGTTTCCGAAGCAGATCCAATTCCATCGTTTACGGCTCAAGGCGGCGCTTGGGGGCATCTCGTTCCTTGGACTGATGGCGGCCAAGCGCAGCTGGTCATCGCCGCCCTACGCGCAGGTCTTCGAGGCAAGACGACAGATGAAGCCTTCACGCGAAACGGCCGCGAATATCCGGCTGGGAGCGTCATCTTCGCGGCCGCGGACAATCCAAGCGATATGGGCGCCACCCTGCGCGACCTTGCCACCAATATCGGTGCTGAACTCGTACCTATGGAAGACAGCTGGGTCGAAGACGG
>CAYNUI010000143.1:4709-6891 GCA_964400185.1 uncultured Hyphomonas sp. | reverse complement strand
GAAGGCGGTGTCTCTTCCATTAGTGAAGGCAAGAAAGTCGCCAAAAAGATCGGCTATCCAGTGCTCGTCAAAGCCGCGTCGGGCGGCGGCGGTCGCGGCATGCGTGTCGCGGAGACTGAGAAAGATCTCGAGAACGCGATCAAGTCGGCCAAAACCGAAGCTAAAGCCGCCTTTGGTGACGACGCGGTCTATCTGGAAAAGTATCTCGGCAAGCCGCGTCACATTGAAATCCAGCTCATCGCAGATACGCATGGCAATGTTTGCCACCTTTGGGAGCGCGATTGCTCGCTGCAGCGTCGCCACCAGAAAGTGTTCGAAGAAGCCCCCTCGCCCGCCCTCAACCAGGCCCAGCGCGAAGAGATTGGTACGATCGTCGCCAAAGCCGTCAAGAAGATGGGCTATCGCGGCGCTGGCACGATGGAATTCCTTTATGAAGACGGAAACTTCTACTTCATCGAGATGAACACCCGCATCCAGGTGGAGCACCCGGTGACGGAAATGATCACCGGCATCGACCTCATCCGCGAACAGATCCGTGTCGCTGATGGCAAGAAGCTCTCCTTCTCGCAGGAAGACGTGATGCTTGTCGGACACGCGATTGAGTGCCGGATTAATGCCGAGCATCACGAGACTTTCGTGCCATCGCCGGGCAAGATCACTGACTTCCACGCGCCAGGTGGCCCGGATGTCCGTCTCGATAGCGCGGTCTATGCCGGGTATAAGATTCCACCGCATTACGATTCCATGATTGCAAAACTGATCGTTCATGGTCGCACGCGCAATGAATGCATCATGCGCTTGCGCCGGGCCTTAGACGAGATGGTCGTGCTCGGCGTCGACACCACCCTGCCCTTGCACCGTAAATTGGTGGAAGCCCAGGACGTCATCGACGGGAATTATGATATTCACTGGCTAGAGCGGTACTTGGGATTGAAGTAGACTGATCGCATGTCCGATCGCTTCGACACTGCCGATCTTCTAAATTGCTATCGCCGCGGGGTCTTCCCGATGGCGGACTCACGCGATGATATGCGGCTGTTCCTGATGGACCCGGATGTCCGCGGCGTGCTGCCTTTGGATCGGTTTCGCGTGCCGTCGCGACTGCGCAAGACGGTTCGTAAGAACCCGTTCCGCGTAACGGTCGATACAGCCTTCAATCGCGTGATCGAAGCCTGCGCCGAGCCCCACCCGACGCGTCCGGCAACATGGATCAATGATGCGATCCTCAATCTCTATGGCTCGCTGCATCGCCAGGGCCACGCGCATAGCGTCGAGTGCTGGACGGAAGAAAACGAACTTGTCGGCGGACTTTACGGCGTCTCGCTTGGCGGTGCCTTCTTTGGCGAGAGCATGTTCTCCCGCGCCACGGATGCCTCCAAAATCGCGCTCGTCCATCTCGTCGCCCGGCTCAAGAGCGGCGGTTACAAGCTCTTAGATGCGCAGTTTCACAACCCGCACTTGGAGCAGTTTGGTCTAGAAGAAATCACTCGCGAAGATTTTCGCGATCGGCTTTGGCAAGCCTTGCGGATCGAAGCGGACTTCTACTCGTTCGGCAAAGCCGGATTGAGCACGGACGGGTCAACTTCGCTACAAGCGATCACCCAAATATCGTAGACCGGGTGCTCGAGCGCGTGCAGGCCGGGTGATGAGGCAAACATCCAACCCGCAAACCGCACTTCAGCTTCTTCGGACTCTGCAGCAGCCAGCTCTTCTTCCGTCAAATCGCGCGGCACAGCCATAGACTGAACGCGTTTTGAGGTCGCTGTCGTGATGGTCAGAAAGGCAGAGCTTTCCGGCGGCTCTTCTGGTGGCGTCTGATAGCAGGTCTGCAGATCGATGCGCAGCGAGCCATAGACTTTTGGCGTCCCAACTTCCATTTCGAAGTCGGTGGAGCGGCCTGTGATCTTGTCCAGGGCGCGCAGTTGCACGGTTTGGTGTTGCTTATAGGTGCGCTTCTGCGTCGGGATCAGCTCTTCTTCGAGCTCACCCTCTTGGCTCGTTGCCGCATCAGGTGTCAGGCCGAGGGCACGCTCCAGCTCTTCTTGAGAGTTTTGGGCCACGGCAAAAACGCCGACCCCCAAAGTGATCGCCCCCAGCAAGACCGCGCGGATCACTCGCTGTCTCCGCCGCTACCGGATGCGAAGGACGCAAACAAGGTCATCAGATCAACCGAGCCCTGCGC
>CAYNUI010000143.1:0-4609 GCA_964400185.1 uncultured Hyphomonas sp. | reverse complement strand
ACATCTGTGCCGCGCTCAATCGTGGCAGCGCTATTAAAGCGAGCGCCGAGCTCAACCGTTTCACCGGCTGGACCGCCATCCGAGCCGCGCGCTAATCCAAACCACAGGAAGACGCCAGCAACGATCAGGACCGCCAGGCCAACGAGCGTTTCAAAAATCGATTCACGCATTTGGGTCCCATGCCTCATAATCTGCATCGGCTTCGCGACGTTCGCCGCCTTCGCGCAAGGTGCCTTTTGGACGATAAGCGAACACGGTGCCGGTCATATTCGGTGTGTGATCGGTTTCCCAGTCCTGACGCTTAAGCGGAGCGTCTGTTGGCGGCTGATCAAATGTATAGTGCAACCACCCATGCCATTCCGGTGGCACTTTGGACGGCTCAGCTAGTCCATCATAAATCACATAACGGCGCTTGCGGCCTTCGACCGACACTTTGCGGTCTTCGAAGTAGCGATTGCCGTACTCATCGGTGCCAATCAGTACGCCGCGGCGCTTAACATCGAACCAGCCTCCAGGGCTGATACCGTTCCACCAAGTAAAGAGCTTGAACATGTTGTTCGTCCTGACAGTGATATTTGGCCGGAATATGGCGCTTGTTTGTGACCGAATCTAGTTAGGACAGGCAACACATCATGTCGCGGGCCAGGTCAAGCCCGCACCGGCTGGAGGGCGCAGTTCATGTCTGCAAGCGATCGAAACGCTCAATTGCTAATAACCGCAATGGAAGAAGGCCTTATCAGCGCCGTCATGCCGGTCTCTGATCTCTGCGCCGCCCCGCTTAAAAATCTGCAATCTGAAGCTGACGCTGTTGCAGCAGCTACACATCAACGCCTCAACCGAACCAGTAAGCTCGCCATGGCTGAGCTGCTAGAAGGCCTTGGCGATACGCCTAAGAACGCAGAATTGGCCGAAGCTGTCGCGCGCGGCGTCCCGCTCGCGCTGATCGAGGAAGCCCTTCAACAAGATCAAGGGTTTGAAGCGCTTGCTGCTCAATTCCGCAATGACGCCATCGAATCAGCCGCGCCACCGGCCTGTTTAGCTTCCGAAGGCATATCAGCAGAGACGATTTCTGAGATCCGCCGCAAAGGCGTCGGCACTTTGATTTCGAAAACCGACCTTCCGGATGCAGACGCGCCAGCCCTCGCAATTGATATTGCCCGCTTTGTCACGCCGGATGGATTTGAGGCGGACGTCCTGGAAGACCTCGTAGAGGCGGCGATTGCCGAACATGGTCCAGGGTTAGTCATCGTCCCATGCGGGCTCTCTGGCGCTCTGTTGGGGCTCGGATTGCCTTACACGAAAGACAGCCAGCCTGCGCTGACAGCCCTTCTCAAACTGGTGCTCTCAGCCGCTAAAGGCACAAGTTTCACCAAAAAGACGGCTGAAACACTGGATCTGCCCGCTTCTCCTGCGCGCAAGACCAAGCGCGATGTCTCACTCGCGATTTTGCCCTTGTCCGCCAAGGCTTTGTCAGGGTTCCAGCCGAGCACGCAAGGTCTTCAGCCGATCAGCAGCTTTGTTGAAGCCATAGACGGCGACGCGCCAACGCTACATCTCCTCGCCCGGCTCGGCCTTGCCCGCCGCGCGCCGGAAATCCTGCCCGGCCTACTCACGGAAATCGACACCGCCGCCGACTTAGAGCTCATGCCGCACTTTGGCGGTGACGTGTTGCGTACGCGGGGTTTCTCGACCCAGGCGATCGAGAAAGTCAAAAGCGCGCTCGGCGAAGGCCTGCCTTTGAACGCCGCCTTTTCGCGATGGGTGCTGGGCGATGACATCATTTCTAAGGACCTGCGCCTCGCCCCGGAATCGTTTGACGCGGACGGGCGCTCCTTGCTGAAATCCATTGGCTTCTCAAAGCGCGAGATTGCCGAGGCCGAAGACGCGCTCGACGGCCGCCCTGATAAGCTCGCCGCCGCGGCGATCGAAGCCGCAGGCATTAGCCAGTCGCTGTCGAAATCAGATCTGTTGGAACTTGCCGCCGCGCTGCATAATGGAAGCGACTGCACCCTGATATTAAGTGCCAACGCCGTCGAAACGGCAGATCTTCTCGACGCCGGAGTTTCTGCCTGGTTGCCTGCGCTCAATTCTGAACTCGATCGTCTCACTGCGGACCGGATGGAGCACATTGCTGCGCTCGCCGAAGACTTGATCGCCGAAGACGACGCGCCGCAGACTTTCATAGAGGCGCCAAGCGGGGTCTCCCGCACACGCCTACCCGACCGCCGCAAAGGCTACATCCAAAAGGCCACGGTTGGTGGACACAAAGTCTATCTCCATACGGGGGAATTCGACGATGGCTCGCTCGGCGAGATCTTCATCGACATGCACAAAGAAGGGGCGGCTTTCCGATCTTTGATGAATAATTTCGCCATCGCGGTTTCGCTTGGTCTGCAATATGGCGTGCCGCTTGAAGAATATGTCGACGCCTTCGTCTTCACCCGCTTTGAACCGGCCGGCGAGGTGACAGGCAATGACCAGATTACGCGGGCGACCTCAATCCTCGACTATATCTTCCGCGAACTCGCCGTCTCATATCTCGCTCGCGAGGATCTGGCGGAACTCGGCGATGTCACGCATGACGGCCTCGGGCGAGGTCTCGAGGACGGCATTGAAAAATCGGACGCCCAGCCTCTACCGGATGAGGCGGCGCACCTCATCTCGCGGGGATACTCTCGCGGCCAAATCCCGGACAATATCGTCATTCTCAATCGCAAGCGTGAGGAGCGCGAAGCCGAACTCGCTGAAGAGGCGGCGGAAACGGCCGAGGAAGCAGCAGACAGCGCGCCCACCTATTTACCGGATGCGTGCGCAAGCTGCGGTAGCTTCACGCTTTATATGGACGAAGCCGATCAAGAGACTGTTTGCGACACGTGCGGCCAGGTCGGTCCCGTAGAAGCTGAAGCGAGCGACTAAGCCCTCCACCACAGCTTGGCGCATCGCTTGCCTATGGTTATCCAAAGGTAAACCCATAGAAGCGAATTCTGTCCCATGCTGAAACATTTTGCCGCCCTATCGATTGGCCTCAGCCTGTTTGCAATGCCAGCTCTAGCGCAGGACGCAGCAGCGATCGCGAAAGTCCAATCGGGTCAATCCTGCCCAGGATGCAACTTGTTTCAAGCGGACCTTACCTATCGTGACGGCAAGAAAATGAACCTGTCAGGCGCGCGTCTGCGCCAGTCGGATCTGTCCCTCGCAACTTATGATGATGTGAACCTCAGCGGCGCTAATCTGTCGGTGGCGAACCTGTTTGGGGCCCGATTCAATCGGGCGAACTTCAAGGATGCGAACCTTCAAAACGCGACAGCTGTGGGAACATTCTTTGGATCTTCAAACTTGTCCGGCGCAAATTTGTCCGGCGCAAATCTATCAGGTGCCGATCTGAAAATCACACGCGGCCTCAGCCAAGCGCAGCTCAATGGAGCCTGCGGCGATGCCAGCACGAAACTGCCCAACGGAAAAACCATCCCAAGCTGCTCTTAACCAATTTGGGTGAGACTTGAATGCAACAGTCCGTGTTTCACGGGCTAGCATTACCACATTTTCAGTTATGGATCGGGCGACCCTCACCTATGAAATTAAGCATGAGTTTTGGGACTGCATTTCGTTTGGTTGCCTCGCTGTCTGCAGCGACCGCGCTTGCATTCCCGGTCTTGGCTCAACAAGCGCCTAGCCGCATTTCTTGGGCGCCTTCCTATAGTGGCTCCTGCATTGATTGCTCGCTGCAAGGCCGCAACATGTCAGGCTGGAACCTCTCCAAAGCCAATTATCCGGGCGCAGACCTCACCGCAGCAAAGCTACGCGGGGTTCAGGCGCATGACGCGAATTTCGATAGCGTCCAGGCCGCAGGCGCCGATTTCCGCCTCAGTGACTTTTCTAACGCGTCGTTTGAAAGCGCGGTTCTGATTGGCGCGAGCCTTCAGGGCACGAGCTTCAACAGCGCTAAAATGGCTGGCGTTATCCTGACGGGAGCCAGCCTCAGCAATGGCCAATATATCGGCACAACGCTGACCGGCGCGCAGCTGCAATCGAGCACCGCGCACAAAACAGATTTTTCTGCAGCCTCTCTCGCCCACGCCAATCTGGCCGGAGCCGATTTAACGGGCGCGGTCTTCGACAATGCCATTCTGTCCGAAGCGGATCTTGCAGGCGCGAACCTGACCAATGCGAGCTTCCGGGATGCACGTCTCGTTGGCGCCGTGTTGGACTCGGTGATCGGCGTTGAGTTTGCCAATTTTGAGGGGGCTTGCGGGTCGGAAACGACGCAACTGCCGCTGGGCCTTGAACTGCCGGACTGTGAGGCCTCTTAGGCTTCGCTCAATTCGGCTTCTTGCTCAGCGGCTTTGCGCTCCATCATCGCAACAATCCAAATGCTGATCTCATACAGGCCATAGACCGGCACGGTCAGCATGATCTGCGAAATGAAGTCTGGTGGGGTCGCAAAGGCCGCGACTGCGAGAATGCCGACAATCGCATACTTACGGCCCTTGCGCAGCGAGTCGGCACCGACAATGCCCGCGCGGCCTAAGAGGCCTAATACGACCGGCAATTGGAAGGAAAGCCCAAATGCCGTCATCAGCGCGAGGCTGAGCGACAAATATTCTGAGAC
>CAYNUI010000142.1:2834-6893 GCA_964400185.1 uncultured Hyphomonas sp. | reverse complement strand
CGATCTGAACCTGTTCGATCAGATCGTCATTCTCGTCGATCATGGTGATGTCGTGGTGCTCTTGCGCCAAATGGCGAGCGATGCCCTGCCCAACGCGGCCTGCACCACAAATGATTACACGCATTTACCGGTTTTCCGTGCGACTCGCTGAAGCGTTTACCCCAAGTGCCTTTAATTTTCGGTGTAGAGCCGAGCGCTCCATGCCAATAAACTCTGCCGTTCGGGAGATATTGCCATCAAATCGAGTGATTTGAAGGGATAGATAGTCCCGTTCGAACTGCTCGCGCGCATCGCGCAAGGAAAGGCCGACAAAGTCTGCGGAGACGCCAGAATCGCCGCCCGCATCGCGGTCGAGTGGCAATTCATCCACGCTGACAATGCTGCTTTCGCTGTCTCGCGACAGGATCAGGACGCGTTCCACCAGATTGCGCAATTGGCGCACGTTTCCAGGCCAATTCATCGATTGCAGCACCGCAATCGCCTCCTGGCTGAACGCACGCGGCGTCAAACCCGATGAGTCAGCGATACGAGCGCTAAAATACTCCACCAGAGCCGGAATATCATCGCGACGGTCCGCCAAAGACGGGACCTGTAGCGGCACAACATTGAGACGGTAATAGAGGTCCTTGCGAAACGCCGATGCAGCAATCGCCTGTTCTAGGTCGCGAGTTGAAGAAGACATGACGCGGACATCGACGCTCACGTCTGATCCACCGCCCACGCGCTGGAATCGCTGCTCGGTCAGGACGCGTAGAATCTTGCTCTGCGTGCCAAGCGGCATATCGCCCACTTCGTCGAGCAGAAGCGTGCCGCCATGGGCTTGCTCAAACACGCCGATCTTGACCGGCATGCCGCTATTGTCTTCCTCGCCGAAGAGTTCGCGTTCCATCTGCTCAGGCGCAATGTTTGCCGCGTTCACCGCAATGAAAGGCGCACCGGCGCGGCGCGAGCTTTCGTGGATGAGTTTTGCGCACAGCTCTTTGCCAACGCCTGCTTCTCCTGAGACCAAGACACGAGAGTTTGTTGGCGCGACTTTCTCGATTTGAGCGCGCAAAGCTTGGGCGGCGCTGCTCGAACCAATCCACTCAGACACGGAGAAATTATGGGTCCGCAGCTTCTCATTCTCACGCTTCAATTGAGCCGACTCAATCGCCCGCGAGACCAGGTGCAGCAGCCGGTCCGCTTTGAATGGTTTCTCAATGAAATCGTACGCGCCGCGCCGGATCGCCGCGACCGCTGTTTCGACATTGCCGTGACCTGAAATCACAATGACTGGGAGCACCGGATCAATGGTCTTGAGGTATTTCAGGACCGCCAATCCATCCATGTCGCTGCCCTGCAGCCACACATCCAGCACCACGAGGCTTGGAGTCCGGCTGCGCACTTCATCAATCGCGCGTTCGGCCGTCGCCGCCACGCGGACGCCATGCCCATCATCTTCCAGCACTCCTGCGATGAGTTCGCGAATGTCGGGTTCGTCATCGACGACTAGGATGTCAGTACTCATTGGCATACTCCAAAGGCTGCTGTTCGACGTCTGCCGCCCCGGTCAGACTGATGGGAAGGACGATTTTCACGATGGCACCTTCTGCCCCAAAAGGTGGTTCTAAGAGTTGCACGCTGCCGCCATGGTCCATGATGACGCGATTGACGATCGCAAGTCCCAGGCCAGTCCCGCCCTCGCGGGCGGTGACATAAGGCTCCATGAGCTGATCCCGCATGTCTTGCGGGAAGCCGGGACCATTGTCGGCGATGCTGATCACGACGAACCCATCTTGTTCTTCAGAATCGACATCGACATTGATTTGGCCTTGCGTCTCATCCGTCTCTGGACGGCGGGAGAGCGCCTCGGCAGCGTTTTTCACGATATTTGTAATGGCTTGCCCGAGCAGGCGTTCGTCACCCTCAATCTCAAATCCTTCTTGGGGAAGGTCCAATTTGAACTTGTAGTCTGGGTTCACGACGCGCTGCGCGAAGATGACGTCGGTAATCAGTGCGGCTAGGTCGAACCGGCTCGGTGTGGGTTTTGGCATCCGCGCGAAGTCAGAGAATTCTTGGACCATGCGGCCAATGTCTGAAACCTGGCGCAGGATCGTGTTGATACAGCGCTGAAACACGCCGTCTTCATCATTCACCTGGTCGCCATAACGCCGCCGTAGCCGCTCCGTCGAAAGCTGGATCGGGGTCAAAGGATTGCGGATCTCGTGGGCAATCCGCCGGGCCACCTCGCGCCACGCCATCTGACGCTGCGCGGAGATCATGCGCGTGGCATCATCCAGCGTCACCACATAACCGCCGACTGTATCGGATGTGACTTTCAAGCGGACATGACGCACGCCGCTGGCCGTCACCATATTGATGAAGGTTTCGTCTTGGCTCCGCCGTGGATCGGCAACATTCACGCGCTTCCAAATATCCTGGCTGATCTCAGATAAGACCCGGCCCTCGAGCTGTCCGAGATTGAGAAGCGTTTCTGCAGAACGGTTTGCGATGGTAACGATCCCGCCAGAATCGACGCGAATGACGCCAGAGCTGAGCTCGACCAATAGCGTTTCTAGAAAGCGGCGACGCTCTTCAGCTTCTTCTCGAGCTGAGACAAGATCATCCCGGCGCTCATCGAGCTGGCGCGTCATTTGGTTGAACGAGTTCGACAGCGCGCGAACCTCATCATCGGATTCCGGCAAGGGCACCGAGACACCGCGGCGTCCTTCACTGACCTCGAGCGCTGCGCCCGCAAGACGGCTGATCGGACGTGAAATACGCTCGGCAATTTCTTGCGCCAATCGAACTGACAACAACAGGACAAGAGCAACAATCTGCAGATAAGCAATAACGAACAAGGTTCGCATCTCGCTACTGCGCTGCTGCGCCAAACGGTAATTGGTACCCGCAGCCCGCGCGCGGTCTAGCCGGGCAAAGAGTTCCGGGTTCACGGGCCGAGCAAGGTAGAGATAACTGCCACCAAATTTCTCTAACTTGATGAGCGCGAACGTATATCCCGCCTGACGCCGCAACACCGCGACCGTCTCGCCGCGATCCGCCGCTTCGAAATACTCCGCGGCCGGTCGCCCATAATGGTTCGGCGCGGTCATATTCTCTGCAATGGCCAGCGGATAGCCGGTTCGATCAATAATGTAAGCGGCTGAGAATTCCCGGTAGGTCGCAAGGACGCTGAAAATGGTTTCGAAGGCTTCTGGATTGGCCTCAAAGCCGCTGGCTGAGGCTTCGACATCATCGGCGACAGCGCGTGCATCGGCTTCGAATTGCGCTGCGAATTGTTCGCCGCCCTCAGCGGTAATGTCCGCGATGTCGTTGACCAACGTCTGAACGGTGTCGCCGAGCCAAGTGTCGATCCCGCGCGTGATGGTCAGCCACAAAAACAGCGACACGATAATGGCTGGAATCAGCGCCACGGTGCCAAAAAGCAACATGAAGCGACGCGTCAGCTTCCCGCCCCCGCCCTCTTTGCGGGCTTCGCGAATGGATATGTAGCGCGTGACGATCAATCCAGCCAAGATGATCAGAATGGCCATATTGATGATGAGAAGGAGGTTTAGACCTTCTGGAATCGGCGCGGTGGGGCTGCTGCGACCGACCGCAATGATGGTCGCTGCGGCGCAGCTCAACGCAGCAATCACAAATAGGCCTTGGAACCAAAGCCCACCATTTCTTCGAAGGGTGGCTAGTACGCTGGACGCCAAATCCGGAACCTCAAACACACACTGTCGCTAATCAGCAACAGTGGTGATTTAGAGCAACAGTTTGGCGTTACGTCAATCAGTCTTCTGTCATTCCGAGCACACCCATGCGGGCGCGCAGGGTGTTTCGGTTGACGCCGAGCAAAGCGGCGGTCCGAAGCTTGTTTCCAGAGGTCACGCTGAGCGCCAGCTTAATCAGCGGACGTTCGACCTGCTCGAGGACGCTTTGATAGATTTTCTCGCCGTCCTCTCCCCCTTTAAGAAGGTCGGCCATCACATAACGATGGAGCAGAGTTTCCATCTCGCTCTCAAGCGAAGATTCTGGGCTCAGCTCTTTCAGCGTTTCTGCGCGCAGCTCTCG
>CAYNUI010000142.1:0-2734 GCA_964400185.1 uncultured Hyphomonas sp. | reverse complement strand
GATTCGCCGAGATCATGGATCGCGCGCGCTGCCAACTCTTTGCCGGTGCCCGACTCACCTTCGATGAGGACAGTTAGGTCCGTATTCATGACGCGAGAGATGATGCGATACACGTCCTGCATGACGGCGGAGCGCCCGACCAATGGCAGGCCTGAATTAGACGCATCCGTCGTCACCGCTTTCGCAGCCGAATTCGTATTTGGTTTCGCTTCAGATAGCGCGCGTCCGACCAAGTCGGTGAGCTGATCGATATCGAACGGCTTGGGCAGGTAATCATAGGCGCCATGTTGCGCAGCTGAAGCCGCTGTCAGGATCGTGTTTTGCCCGCTCATTACGATAATCGGCAGCTCGGGGCGCACCAGTTTGAAGGACGGCAACAACTCAAAGATGGGCGTATCGGTCAGATAGACATCGGTGACGACGATGTCCCCCTCCCCATTGCGAACCCAGCGCTCCAACGCTTCCGGCGAGCTGGTTGCACGTACGGTGTACCCCGCTGTGACGAGCGTTTGATTGACGATCAGGCGGATGCTGGCATCGTCTTCGGCGAGGAGAACAGTTTTTTGACTCATAGTTTCTTAGGTCTCGGCAGCGGCAGGTAGATTGAAAAGCGCGTTAAGCCGGGCTTGCTATCGACTTTGATGCGCCCATTGTGGGCCGATATGATTTCATTCACGACGCTAAGCCCCAGCCCGCGTCCCCCAGATTTCGATGACATGAACATGTCAAACATGCGCGCTTTTTTCTCGGGCGGCACACCTGGCCCATTGTCTTCGATGGTCACACGGATCGCCCGACCGAGTCGCTGCGACCCATCTTTGCCGGCAATGGCGAAGCTCGTCTCAAACGCCGTCTCAACTTGAATTTGCGGGTTCTGCGTAAAGGAGAGCGTCGCCTCAACGGCATTGCGCAAGATGTTCTGTATCGCTTCGTGCAAGTGATCTTGATCGGCCATAATGTCCGGCAGCGATGGGTCGTAGAGGCGCACGATTGAGACACGCCCTTCATGCGCAGCCTCTTCGGCAGCAACGACACGATCCAAAAGCTCGTGAATATTCAGAGACTCTTTGGCGGGCGCGGAGAACAGTTCAAATGCCGTCAGGCGCGAGACCAGGCGTTCGATCCGCCGGGTTTCGCTCTGAATGATATCGATCATAGCCGATTGATCATCGCGCGCTTGGCGAGAAAGAAGTTGCGCCGCGCCTGAGATCCCTGCGAGCGGGTTTTTGACCTCATGCCCGAGAATGCGCCCAAAGGCAGCGACCCCGGCTGGATTATTATTGACGATGGTCGTGTCATTCGACTCCGTCATCGCAATCACCAGGCTTCCATCCGGCAAGGGACGTAGCCGCATATCGACAAGCTGTTGTTTGCGCAGACCCGGTCCACTGATCGGAATGCCTGGCGCGCTGACGTCGCCCTTCAGGTCCAACGCGCGATCGATCAATCCAAAGACTGGAGAGTCATGAAACAGGATTTCGCTCAAAGGTTTGCGATACATCGCGCGCTCTGAATGCCCGAGGACAGACTGCGCCTCGGGGTTCGCTGCCAACACGCGCTTGCGTTCATCCAATCCCAGCAAAGCAAAGGGCGCGAGGCCAACGAGGTCCAGAGCCGTCATCATGCAGCCACCCGCACTTCAGCGCCTGAATACAGACGCTCTATCGCGTTGAACAACCGCGTACGGTCTTCGATCTGACAAAGCTCAGCCCGCAAGGCGCGACGATCGATCTCTGTTAGCGGAAGGTCCACTTTATCCACGTGCGCGGCAATGTGCTTGCGGACAATGCGCATGCCTAACGCATCGCCGTACAGCGTTTGGCTGTCTACGATTTGAGCACACAGTCCTTCGAACTGTTGCTCAAGGCTTGGGCACTGAAACTCGGTTCCGGCAAAACGCGCGGCGATTTCACCGATGATCCAAGGCTGCCCCATGGCCGCCCGTCCGATCATCACGCCATATGCCCCGGAGGTCGACTTTGCAGTGACGGCTTCTTCAACCGAATGAATATCGCCATTGGCGATTACGGGCACATCGACCGCTCGAACGGTGTCAGCGATCGCAGCCCAATCGGCTTGCCCTTTGTAAAACTGGCACCGCGTGCGTCCGTGGACGGTGATCAGTTGCACACCGCGCTCAACGGCGGCAGACGCAATTTCGGGAGCGTTCAAGAGATCATGATCCCACCCGAGGCGCATTTTTAGCGTCACCGGTGTGTCGCCCGCCCCGTCTAAAGTGGCTTGAACGATCTGCAGCGCCAGCTCTGGTTCGCGCATGAGCGCTGATCCGGAATTTCCTCCGGTCACCTGACGAGAGGGACACCCCATATTGATGTCGATAACGTCGACCCCAGCCTCGACGAGCAATTCCGCGCCGCGCTTCATATCCTCGGGACGGCGGCCTGCGAGCTGCACAATCCAGAGCCCTCGCCCTTCATGGCGACAGGTTTTTCGAACCACATCTGGCCGCGCCGCGGCGAGCGCCTCGCCGGCGACCATTTCGGAAACCACAGCGGGTGCGCCAAACCGTACGGCCTGACGTCGAAAGGCAGCATCCGTAGACCCCGACATTGGGGCCAGCCAGACCTGCTCTGCCTGAAAAGAAGGCATCCGCATCATGAATTCTGTGAAATCACATTTTTGCACTGCACAAAAGTGCAGCACTGAGATTCACGCATGCATTCCTGCAACGCATGTGGCTTTTTTACCGCAACGCGGTATGCAGCCCAAATGA
>CAYNUI010000141.1:2818-6958 GCA_964400185.1 uncultured Hyphomonas sp. | reverse complement strand
GCTTGCGCCGGCAGTTTGCGCCGTTCGCGCAATCGGTCGAGCAGCTGGCCATGGCTCGGCATGTCGAGCAGGAAGCCCTCATCCATATCCCACATTTTCGCAAAAGCGCGATTGTGGAAAGTGAGCTTTCGTTCAGAGCTGAAGATCGCGACCGCATCAGCGACATGGTTCAGCGTCTCATCATGCGCGCGCACATGCTTGTCCAACTCATCGCGCGCTTTCTCTTGTTCGGTCACATCGAAGGCCATTGCGCCGACGCCGCCAGAAAGCGGGAAAGACAGAACGCGCATCGCGCGGCGCTCGCCTTTGATCCCGATGTGACGAGTCTCATCGATCTCTTTGCCTTCGGTCAAAGTCTTGCGGACTTGCTCCACCGCCTTTTCGTCCAGCATGACCTGGCGTTCCAGCACGCGGTCGAGATTGTCGCCATCGACCGCATCGACATAAGCGGGGTTCGCCCATTGCAGACGTCCCACGCCTGAAATCCGCCAAGCTGGGAATGGGGCTTTGCCGAGCATATCCAAGAAAGCCGTCGGATCGCGCGCGATGACTTGGCGCGCTTCTTCGAGGCGCCCACGGGCGGAGCTTTCCTCAAGACCTTTAATCGTTGAGTCCGAAATCCAGACGACGACGCGCGCGCCGGCGGTACGACCGTCAGCTTCTAAGAACCGTCCATTCTGCCCAATGATGGTCAGTGAGAAAGGTTGGCCTTCTTCTGCGAGCTCGCGCAGGCGAATGCGAAGCGTGGAGTCGATGCCGCTCGCATCACGCGCTTCGAGGTCGGCGAGGCCTTCAATGATCCGGACCGCCGGATCAATCGAGACGGCATCGTCGGTGAATCTCAGCAAGCTGGCGAGCGCGACAGGTGAGCCATGAATATCAGGCGGCGTGATGTCATCTGCATCGACATCAATGTCTTCGCCTTGCCAAACCAGAATGACCCCTGGGTGCGCGCCGAGGACGGACTTCAATTCGGCGACAGACGACTCAGCATCGTTGGCTTTTTCTTTATAGCGCTTGGCCGCGCCTCGGGCGCCATCTGAGGTTCGCAGCGCCCATAAGATGAAAGCAAGGCCGAGGGCCAACGCGCCCACGGCAATAATCATTGGGATCTGGTCGGCTGAGATCTGCATGGCAAACTCCGTCTTCGCCCAGGCGAATCACTCGCCAACGCGCACTATGCAAGAGTTAACCGAATGCTGGCTTTGCGTTAAGTCCGGGTTAACAAGTCCTAAGTCGCTGTTAAGACCTTAGAGGGCCTAGAACGAGAAAAGGACCGAGCGTGGGCTCGGTCCTTTTCCAAATGTCATCGCAGATTACGCGTCTATTTGAAGACGGTGCCTTTGCGGAAATGCTTGACCAGCAAATAGTAAACCACAGCGCGATACTTCTTGCGGACGGAACGCCCATAAGTGTCCATCACGGCAGCTAGACCTTCGTCGAGCTTTGGACCGTCTTTCAGACCAAGCTTCTTGATCAGGAAGCTCTTCTTCACGGTTTCAAGCTCACCCTTCTGAGTGGCTGAAACGGTTGAAGCATCGTTGCGGTAGATTGACGGACCACAAGCAATTGTCACGGCAGTTAGAAGTTTCATGTCCGGCTTCATGCCGCACTTCTCTTCTAGGTCCTTTGCGTACTTTGCGATCAGATCGTCACGTTTTCCCATCATATACCTCCGTGGGATCAGACCGCCAGAAAGAGTGCGGCCATAAGGTTCAATAAGACTACTCAACTTACAGTGCACACGTCGAGCGGGACTCGGCGGTCTGGTCAAGGGGGTGCCACCACAGCGCGAGAAGCTTGCCTAGAGATGATACAATACGTGCCACATTTTGGTCTGACACAATCGTCATGTGGCATTCATGCCACAAATGGTTATATGTGTTTTCAGAAGTAGATTGGTGACCCCATGATCAAATCTGTCTCGATGGCTGCCTTGGCAGCGCTCTGCGTAAATCTTGCCGCCCACGCGGACACAGATGATGACGAGCTCGTTCGTCTTCCAGGACAGGGCGAAGTCAGAGACCAAGCTCTACGCGAACGCACTAAAGCTGATCGTTTAAAACCCGGCGCCGGTTTGTTCATTACATTTGACTTAGATGGCAATGGACGGATCAGCGCCGACGAGATGGACACCGGCATCCCAGCCGCCTTTCAAAATGCAGACGCCAATCAAGACGGCTACCTAACCGCGCTCGAACAACGCGACTGGGCGGGTAGTCTGCCAACCCGTGATGATAGTCTTGCCAACCCGTTTCGCTTTGATCCCAATCTTGATCGCCGCGTCGACTTAAACGAGTTCACGATGGTGATCGTCAATCTTGGGCAAGACTATGCCAATGAAGAGAGCGGCGAGATTGTTGTCTCGGAACTGAAAGCGCCAAAACCGAAGGCCCGCGATCGACGGGATGAAGCCCAAGACGGCGCGCGCCCGCCGCGCGGCGAACGACCAGGCGATCGTCGCAATCAAACGCTCAGAAGCTGGTAAGTCGCTAAGCCTGCATAGATTTAAAAGTCGACGGCGCGGCCCGCCTTCTCCCAATCCCCATAGCGCACGCGTTCTTCTTTAGGGCCACCTTTTTCAGAAGTGCGCTGGCGTTCTAAGTCTTCTTCTTTGGCTTCTTGCGCCGCGCGGCGCTCAGCCGCTTCCTCAAGGGCTCGCTGTGCGGCCGCGGGGAGATCGCGTTTCGTGACGTTTTTTTCATCTGACATGAACGGGACTCCCGGTTTTGTTAACCAATCCATATATCTTCTGTTCGAAAAGCTAGTCTCTCAACGAAAACGAGCAAGGGATGCCAACATGGGCACCGCAAAGACATTTATGCTACTCGCTGCACTGACCGCTCTGTTTATGGCGGTAGGATATCTTGTGGGCGGCGCAATGGGAATGGGCATCGCCTTTGTCATTGCAGGTGGCTTGAATCTCTTCTCCTATTGGAACGCCGACAAAATCGTTTTGCGCATGCAGGGCGCGCGGCAAGTCGACGAAACGGATCGCAGCCCGGTCGTGCGCACCTTCGTGCATGATACAAGAACGCTTGCAAAATATGCGGGAATGCCCGAGCCGAAAATTTACCTCATCGATACACAGCAGCCGAATGCGTTTGCCACCGGCCGGGACCCTCAGAATGCCGCGGTCGCGGCGACGAGCGGACTGCTCAGCATGCTCTCGCGCGAGGAAACGGCGGGTGTCATGGCGCATGAGCTCGCTCACGTCCAAAACCGCGATACGCTGACCATGACAGTGACCGCGACGATTGCCGGCGCGATTGGCATGCTCGCCAATTTCGCGCTCTTCTTTACTAGTCGCGAGCGCGGCGGAATGATTTCCGGACTGTTGATCATGATCTTTGCGCCTATGGCTGCCGCTTTGGTGCAAATGGCGATCAGCCGGTCACGCGAGTACGAAGCCGACAAACGCGGCGCTGAGATCTGTGGCAATCCGCTTTGGCTCGCCTCAGCGCTCGCCAAGATCGACCGGGGCGCGCGGGCGACCATCAATCGACGGGCAGAAGCCAATCCGGCTATGGCGCACATGTATATCATGAACCCTCTGGCGGGTCGGCGCGGTGACAATCTGTTTTCCACGCACCCAGCCACGCAGAACCGTATCGAAGCCCTTCGCCGACTGGCGGCAGAGATGGGCGTTGAACCGGAGTCCTTGCAGCCACGCCGTGCCGCCGGACCTTGGGGTTAGACGGTCAACCGCTACTTCTACTTGACCCCAGCGCATGAGCTGCCCAAAGAGCCGCGATGAAATTGAGCGCCCTCTTGGGTAGAAAGAGCACCTCCAAATGACCTGTGGATCGATCCGATGAGCGGCGCCCAAGCACGGCTCGCCGCTGCGCAATTGTTGATGACGGTCATGGAAGAGCGCCGAACCTTAGATGAAGCGCTCGCGTCCACGGACTCCTTTGAGCGGCTAAGCGGTCCCGATCGCGGTTTTGCACGCGCCATGGCGAGCGCGGCGCTGCGCTATTTGGGCCGAATAGATGCCGGCCTCGCACCGTTCTTGGACCGACCGTTAGACACAGCCCCACCACCGTCCAGGGCGCTCTTAAGAATCGGCGCCGCGCAGGCCTGGATTTTGGAAACGCCCGATCACGCTGTGGTCGGTGAGACCGTCGCGGCCGCGAAACT
>CAYNUI010000141.1:0-2718 GCA_964400185.1 uncultured Hyphomonas sp. | reverse complement strand
TGGTAACCTTACCAAATGGTGTCTTTGGGCATGACGCATTCTATATTTCTCGCCTCAGACGCGACTTGTGACGAAAAGGTCATGAATTCAGGCCGTTTTGCCTCGAAACTGCCTTTTCAGGTTCATGAGGAGTTCACTTAAATTCAGGCAAAACTGCACGCAGTCTATCCCGTGCATAAGGAGCACATTCACATGACGACTGTTCTAACTGCCTATAAGGCCCCGACCAAACTTTTCGCTGGCGCTGCTGCAGCGCTTACTCTGGCCGTTGCAGGCTGCCAAAGCTCCTATGGTGCGAATACCGTAAACTCGAGCTCAGTGGGTTATGCCATGACGGTTAAGCCTGGTGTTGTCACCAGCGTGCGCCCGGTCACGATTAAACCTGATCGCTCGATCATCGGTACCGCCACTGGTGCGGTATTGGGTGGTTTAGCTGGCTCAGAGCTTGGCGGTGGTGATAAAGCCCAAACCGCTGGCGCAATTGGTGGCGCGGTTCTCGGTGGCATCGCCGGTAACATGATTGGCACCGCGGCTGGCACCAAACAGGGCATCGCTGTCACCGTCGAGTTTAGAGACGGTAACGTTAAAGCGTTTGTCCAGCCGGCCGACAGCAATATTCAGCCCGGCCAGCCTGTGAACGTAGAGTTCCGTGCAGATGGGGCGTATGTGGTCCCTGTTCAGTACGCGCCCGGCTACTGATCATCTTACGAATTTTGACAGTAAGTTCGCCGCCGTCAGCCTTGTGCTGGCGGCGGTTCCGCTTTAGGCGTTCAGCATGACCGATGTGCTAATTTCTCCTTCGATTCTCTCTGCTGATTTTGCCGAACTAGGCGCTGAAATTCGGCGCATTGACGAAGCCGGAGCCGACATGATTCATGTCGACGTCATGGACGGGCACTTTGTCCCAAATCTAACCTTTGGCCCGCCCGTCATTGAAAAACTTCGCCCACATTCAAAGAAGCCGTTTGACGTGCATTTGATGATCGCGCCCGTCGATCCGTACATTGGCGACTTCGCAAAAGCTGGGGCCGACTATTTGACCGTGCACCCGGAAGCCGGGCCGCATCTCCACCGAACCTTGCAGGCCATTCGGGCCGCCGGAATGAAACCGGGCGTCGCGCTCAATCCAGGCACGCCAGCTGAGGTTGTTGATCCGGTGATAGATGATATCGACCTGATCTTGGTGATGTCTGTTAATCCGGGATTTGGCGGCCAGAGTTTCATTGAGAGCCAGCTTCAAAAGATCAAAACGCTGCGTCAGAAAATCGACGCGAGCGGTCGTGACATCATTCTGGAGGTTGATGGTGGCCTCAATCCGGAAACAGCGCCGCGTGCGATCGCCGCGGGCGTGACCGCCATCGTCGCCGGTTCAGCCGCGTTTAAAGGCGGACCCGATCACTACGCCTCAAACATCTCCGCCTTGCGCGCTGGGGCATCGATTTAAGGTCTGGAACCCGGGATGAGCGAAGCGATGTCTTCCGAACCGCTCAAGGCTAAGCGCAGCGATACTGAGGATGCTGCGATCTGGGACCGCTATGCGGGTCGGCCCGGAGAAGACGCGAAAGTTTCCACGGTTCATCGTTTGCGTATTGCCGGTAGCGCACCTGAAGGCTTTGGCCTGCACATGCGCCCTGTCATACCCGCGGACGAGCTGCGCGGGGAAATGCTCATGCGCGGCGTTTGGCGCATCGGCATGGATCGATTGGAACTCGAAGACGGCAGCGCCCCATGGAGCGTCGCGATGCCATCCCGGCATTATGCAAACCGGTTACATCGCTTTGATTGGCTGACGGATCTGTTCACCCAAGGCGACGTGGGCGCGGACCGAGCCCGGTACTTGGTCGACGATTGGATTGAGAATTTTGGTCGCTTTGATGGGTTTTCTTGGCGAATGGGCTGCGCTGGAGATCGAGTGTGGAATTGGATGCGTTGCGGCGCCGCCCTTTTCGAACACGGCGATCCCGAAGTCTGCGAAACGCGCCTCGAAGCCTTAGGGCGCCAGGCGCGACATGTCTTGGCGCTGGTTGACGCTGAATTGGAACCACAAGCGCGCTGGCGCGGCTGCACATTGGCGGTTGCTCACGCGGTCTGTCTTGGCCGAGGCAAAGGCTTAGACGATGCCGAGATGCGGCTAGAAAGCGAATGTACCGCGCAATTCTTTGCCGACGGTGGCCACGTCTCGCGCTCGCCAGCGCGGGCCCTGCGGTGTCTGGCTGACCTGATCACGATCCATGATTTGCTCGAGCGGTCGGATCGACAAATCCCTGAATTTATCACCCGCTGGATTGCCCGCATTGGCGGCATGGTCGCCTTTTTCAAAGCCGGCGATGATAGCTTGATGCCCTTCCATGATGGCGATGAGCGATGGCCCGAAGCTGTCAGCGCGGTTCTGTCTCATTTAGACATGCCACCTCGCCAATTCTCGGTCGCCCCGAAATCCGGTTTTCACAAACTGACCAAAGGCCAGACGGTTCTCGTCCTCGATGCAGGCGCCGCCCCAGAACGCCCGTTTGGCGACAAAGCTCATTCAGGCGCGCTTGGATTTGAGCTCCATGATGGGCCCGCCCGCCTTGTCACGTCATGCGCGTGCAGTCCTGAGATCGATATCGCTTTTCGCGCCGCGGTTCGCCGAACCAGCGCCCACTCCACTTTGATTTTATCGGATGCGGATTCGTCGCGATTCTTGACCAATGAAGACACACGGCTTCTGTATCCGGA
>CAYNUI010000140.1:3321-6976 GCA_964400185.1 uncultured Hyphomonas sp. | reverse complement strand
TTGTCAGTATCGGCCATTTGGACGTCTTCGGATCAGCGTGTGAAGAAAGGGCTAAAGCAATAGATCCCCGGCCGCGAGCTCGTTTAAGAGCGGGCGACCGGGCCGCTAATTCGAATAATGGATATGATTGCGGCCCTGCTCATGCGGCTCGCTTAGCAGGGCTCGCTTGTGCTGTCACTTGCCTTTCCTGCAAAGACAGCAGTGTCGGCGCGCGGACTAGCCCTCTGCGGGCGTGGCGAGCGCTTCATTCATACCGTTTACAACCGCCGGAGCGACCAAGACCAAGCGCCCGATTTCGTGCTTGAAATTCTCGACTTGGACCCCACCCGACAGAATGAACATACGGTCGATAATGAGCTGATTATTGGCCACGGTGAGCCCGAACGCCTCCATTTGGGCATCAAGCTGATTGAGCACTTCCCATGACATGCCTTCGGGTAGCTCGTGAACTGAGCCAATAACAACGCCCTGACAGGATTGGGCTTCATCGCACATCCGCAACAGGGCGAGATATTTGAAGCCACCCGGCGTCTCGACCAAAATTCCGTTCTGGTCGGACAGATCCTCGAGCACGGTATGCTCATATCCCGTCACGATGGATCGCAGATCGTCGAGCGTCACCGCGGTAACGATTCGGGTATCAATCGGCGCGGGGTCGGCCGACTGGGCGGTTGTAGTGAAAAGTGAAAATGAGGCTGCAACTGTTGCAGCCGCTAGAAAAGACCTAAGCATTTGGCTCCCTCTTCGCACTCTTACGCCAGAGTGTGTTCGAATTGGTCGCCCCCTAGTTTTTTGACCCTAGCACGGATTTTGTTTCTTCAACATCTAAATGCATCTGAGACACCATTGCTTCGAGACCATCGAACTTTAATTCTGGACGCAGAAAGCGCACCAAAGCCACTTCGAGCTGCTGGCCGTAAAGGTCCCCATCAAAGTCGAAGATGAAGGTTTCCAGCAAGGGATCACGAATACCGGTCGTCGGCGTGCGGCCGAAATTCGCGACGCCCGGTCGCCAATCGGGCTCGCCCGCGATCCGGGCGCGGACGGCATAGACGCCATGGCGGGGATGGATGAGCTCACCAAGATGCAAATTGGCGGTAGGAAACCCAATCGTGCGGCCGCGTTTTTCGCCATGTTCGACCAGGCCATCGACGACCCAGTCATGACCCAGGATCTCAGCCGCCTTCTCAGGTTCGCCTGCAATCAAGGACTCACGAATGGCCGTCGACGAGGCTTTCGCGCCGAGCGCTTCGATTTTGTCGACAATGGTGACCCCAAAGCCCAGTGCGCGTCCGAGCGAGGCGAGCCGCGCCGCATCTCCCATCCGCCCGCGTCCGAACCGAAAATCGAACCCGACTGTGACATGCGCGGCCCCGATCCCGTCTTTCAGCACATCGCGCGCGAAGGCTTCGTCTGTCATTGCTGCCATGTCGGCATTGAAGGGCAGCTCATAGACGGCGACAGCGCCAAGCTCAGCGAGACGCGCATTGCGCCGGGCGGGGCGATAAATCCGAAAGGGCGGATCGTCAGGCCGGAAGAAGGCACGCGGCGGCGGCTCAAATGTGGCAACGCCCAGTTTGCCGCCCGCTGCACTCGCCGCTTCAATCACGGCGCGATGGCCAGCATGCACGCCATCAAAATTCCCTAAGGCGACGGAAAATCCGCGCGCCTCATCCGGGACATCTCGATAGTGTGCAATGACCGTCATTTAGGCGTCTCGGCTGGGAACCATAACCATGGCTTCGCCTGAAATCGCGGCTTTGCCATCGACGCTACACGACACTTTCAGCGTCACGCGATTGCCACGTTCTTTCATTTCAGTGACTTCGACTTTCACCGTAACATGTGAACCAATGAAAACGGGGCGGCGAAAGCGCATGTTCAGGCCGACAAAAATCGAGCCCGGTCCCGGCAAATCATTGCCGAGAATGCCTGAAATATAGCTCGCCGTCAGAGCGCCATGGGCGATCCGTTGGCCGAATGGCGTTTGCTTGGCAAACTCCTCGTCCATGTGCAGCGGGTTGCGGTCCCCTGATACTTGCGCGAACAGTTCGATATCGTCCTCGGTAATGACGTGCTCGGTTTGATGCGTCATCCCCACGGACAGGTCCTCGAACTTGTACCCCTCTTTATAAGTCATGTCGGACAGATCTCCGTTTTCGTTCACGGCGTGTTACAGTGTGTTTCAGGGTTCGTCACCAAGAGAGTTTCGGCAGCGCCCATTTTGCAGGAACGGCATACTCACTCAGCAGCTCAGTGACTTCTTGCTCAAAATTCGCGCCATGCTCTTTCAAGCCCGTGCCGACATAGAGCCCATCATAACCGCGATGCGCTGCGCCTCGCATATCCGTGCCGGGGCTGTCGCCGATGCATAGGATGCGGCTTGGCTCTGGCTCGACACCGAGATCGGCGAATTTGGCGAGGGCAAGGTCATAGATCGGGTCGAACGGCTTGCCGGGATAGATCACCGTGCCGCCCTCTTCCTCGAATATTTGGGCGAGCGCGCCAGCGCACCAGACCAGCTGATCGCCAATGCGCACGCGGATATCCGGGTTGGCGCAGATCATTTCCATGCTGCGATCAGCAAGCTCTGCCAACCGATCGCGATAGTCATCTGGGTGATCATTCTCTTGGTCTTCAAGGCCAATGCACAGCACGGTGTCAGACGTGCGCTCATCGCCAAATTGCAGATCGAGCCCTTCATAGAGGAAGCGGTCATGTTCCCAGCCGGCATCCGCGCCCATGCGATAGAACACCTCGCCGACGCGCTCGCTCAAGAGTTGGCGCGTGGCATCGCCGGAGGTGACGCAATCATCATAAGCTTCGTGGGGCACGCCGAGTGGGTCAAAGAACCGGGTCGCGCGCTCTTTTGGGGTCGGCGCATTGGTGATCAGGCAAACCGCACCGCCTTGATCCCGAAACCGAACCAAGGCCTCGCATGCCTCCTCAAACGCGAAGCGGCCATTGTGGATCACACCCCACACGTCACACAAAACAGCGTCGTATTGATCGGCAATTGCGGCGAGGCCGCCCGGAAAATCAGGTCTTGTCATGGCTGCGAATTAGGAAGCGCCGAGAGCGGCGTCAATCCGCCGACTGGCTATGAGGCGCGCGAGGTGAGCTGACGCACCAATTCTGCAGGCGGTGCCGTTTCTTGCATCAAAGACGATTTGATCGGACGCGGCGCCCCGAAAATATGGCCCTGGCCATACGGAATGCCAAACTCCAGCACTTCGACCACGCTCACTTCTTCCTCGATCTTTTCAGCGATCAAAGTGACGCCATAGCGTGAGCAGACGGCCGCCACTTCTTCGCCGGACACTTTACGATCAACCGAAGAGATCGGGCGCGGTCCAAATGGATCGCGCAGCTGTTCGATCAGCTCGCCGCCTTTGAATTTGACGAAGCGAATGCCCGCATCCTGCAAGCGCGGCAGGTCAATATCGATGGTCTCCGCATGATCGATTGAGAAGCGGAAGCCGAGCGCAGTGAGGCGCTCCATGGCTTCTCGCATCTGGCGCGAGCGATGTTCGAAACTGCTGGTGCGGATCTCAAAGATCAGTGCCCCAGCGAGATCGCGATTCTGCTCCATATGGCTCAGGAAGAACGGGAAAAAGTGAGGATCTTCAAGCGAGTAGGCCGAAACATTACAGAA
>CAYNUI010000140.1:0-3221 GCA_964400185.1 uncultured Hyphomonas sp. | reverse complement strand
TCGCCCTGCGTTTCAGCGTCGGCGAGCTTGGTCTCAAAACTGCGCGAGAGGCGGTCAATCAGCGTTTCGAGCTGTTTCATTTCGCTGACCAGCGCGTCGCGGCGCTCGGTCAGCTCTTGTTTGACAGTGGTCTCAATCGCCGTGGTCCGGGCTTCGACAACATCCACGCGGTCGCGGACATCCTGCTGCGACGACTCAACCGTTTCCATACGCGTTTCAATGTCAGAATTCCCGCCCGCGCGAGAGGCGAACAGGTGAACCTGCCCGATAAGCGCTGTGATGATCGCGCCGCCACAGATTGCGAGTGGCATCTCGACCGCAGCATAGGTGTACAGGCCCCATCCGGCGCCCGCACCGATCATCGCGTAGATCATAAAATACAAGGCAATCATCACCCTCAGCCCCAAAATGACATGCTAACCTTAACAAATAAGCGCCAAGTGTTAACGAATTGGTAGCAATAGGGCTGATTTGCGCCCTCTGCCAAGGGATCAGCCTATTCCGTCCACTGCATTTCTTTCTGCATCGAGGAATTCGCGCAACGCTTGCAGGGTTGGAAGAATTTTCGCCAATTGCGCGACATCTTGATTCTGGATGAGGGTCTCGGCGAGCGGCGCCATGGCTCGAACGCCCGTCGCACGGGCCTCTCGGCCCGCTTTGGTGATGCTGACAAATTTGCGCCTTTTGTCTTCTTCGCTGCCGACAATCTCGACATAGCCTTTGCGCTCCAGATTTCGCAAAATCGCCGTCATCGATGGCTTGGTCATTTGAAACGCTTTGGCGAGATAAGTCGGCGATTTGCCATCGCCCAGGCGCACAAAATGGTTCAGCACGCCAAATTCAGACGGGTTGAGATCCGGCGCCAGAGAGCGGGCGAAACGCGACGTACTCAATTGATTGATGATGCCAATTTCGTTGAACAGTTTGAAGATCACGCTGGCGGGGTCAGAATCACTCATACAGATGGATTTACCAGCTTGCTCTCAAGCGGCCAACGCGGGCTCGGTTTCGGAAACTTTGTGTAGCCAATTCGGCCCAGCATATGGACCACCCCATCGCCGGATACGCCAAGCTCAGAGCGAAGGCCCGCATACGGCTCCGCCATTTCCGGGAATTCCTGCAGAACTTGGCTGAGCGGATGAATGCCAAGCCCAGCCTGCTGAGCCGCTAAATTCATCCGCACCCAAGCGCGCCCCGCTTCCAACTGGCTCAAACGTGTGTTGGCATCGGCTGTGATCCACACGAAGCCCTGCGCAGAGTGGATGATCGGATGATACATATCGAGCCCGGCCTGGTAGGCTGTGCTCCCTGGCGTATCGAGCGCCTCATGACTGACAATGCCGGTCATTTTAAACAGCCCCATTTGCAGCCCGCCCATATCAATCCCGTCGGGATTATCCGTCACGGCGCGATTGCCAATGCGCATCAAGTCGACGCTCTCCCGGCGCGTGAGATCGGTTGCAAGTTCAATCTGGAACCCGGTCCAAGCGAGCTCAACAATGCGGGCGATCTGCTGAGGATCAAGCGTGCCGCCAATGCTGAGGTCACCCGCGCCGCCCGCCATGACCGCAGCCAGAACGTCCGGCGCCACGGAGCGCTCAGTATCATACGGTTCTTTCGTCGAGCGGCGGGCGAGGATGGACTGGAACAAAGGATCTTTATCTGCGCCCCCGTTCGAGAACCGCACCCGCGCGATCGGGCGCTGATCGAGGCGCGGCTCACCTGCCCCGTCTGGGAAAGGTTCGACGCTGACCACATACCCCTTTTCGGCGGCGGCCATGCGCATCAGCTCCATCATACAACCAAAGCCAATCGTGATCTGACGATCAAAAGGATCGGTGTGCGGAAGGCGGCGCTCCAGATCTATTCCAATTAACACGTCGCGGTCGCCAACGAGCTCAAATGTCCATGGCTGACGATTGTGCGGGTTCGGCGCCAAGATCGCATAGGCCAGTGCGTCCAGGCGCGCGTCGCCGAAGCTCTGCCCCGCTTGAGACCACGGCGCCCGCGCTTGAGCGAGCCCCGGACCGTGAGCGACCTTTAGGGTACCTAGACCGCCGACGAGAGCGGTTGCACCGCCTGTAACTAAAAGTGCGCGTCGCGAAATCATCCTGTGCTCCATAATTGTTAGTTATCTAACTATCGATATAGAGTAGATTTGTCAAGCCGGGGTATTTCGTGGCGGATCGGCAACAGTGCGCACCGCTTCCTTCATTTCTTGTAATTTTCCTGAGCAGACGGGTTTGACAGCGCCCGCAACGCTTCCTACTCAAAGGTTCAAATCCCGAAACACCCACGGTCCACGGTCACTTTTTGACCGGATGGGGGCGTCTCGGGGGAGACAGGGGTCCTGCGCAAGCGGGACCCCGTCGCTTTTTCTGGCTTACCTGTTTTGAACGACGATTAAGGGCGCACGCAGCGGCCAAGCTGCATCCGCCATTTCTGTATCGCATCCCAGGGCCGTATCCGCATCGCGCTCGATCGCAGGTGCTCCGCACGCGCGAATATCCAATTCAGCCTGATCATTATACCCGATGGAAAACCCGCCCTGGACAGTTCGGACGCGCACGTCACCGGTGTCGAAAATCACCTGATCGCCCGCCCAAGCGCGCGCTTCCACAATCGCAGCATCATAGCCACCGGGCGGTATCCCCTCTTCTACAATCCGTAAGGCGTCGGATTGTTCAAAGGCCTTATTGGTCGCCTCGATAACGTCCTCGATCCCCGCCGGTCCGATCACCAGGAGCGGCGTCGAGCGCCCTGCCCGCCAGCTTTCATTGCGCAGCTCATCGAGACCTTCAAGATCCGCGGCGCGCAAGGAAAAGACAATCACGGCATCAATTTGCTTCAGGTCACTGGCCGTCAGTGTCAGGGAGGCTCCGGCGGGCGCGCCAAACACGATCCGCTTGCCGCCCGCGATCGCAAGCGCACAGGGACGATCAGCACGCTCCGGCCCACATGGCAGAAGCACAAAGTCTTGCGGGGCGATCTCGAGCGGAGCCGGGTTTGTTGGCGGCGCTTCATTTGAACACGCGCTCAAGCCCATCGCGATCAACGGTAAGAGAAAAAGTTTAGTCCGCATGCGCATGGTCTAGCGGGACTCCCTATTCGAGCACAGTCCGCTTTTGTTCTGCGACAATCTCATTTTCGATATGGCCGAGACCAGTAATTTCAACACGAACTTTATCCCCGGCTTTCAACCATTTTGGCGGATCAAATCC
>CAYNUI010000139.1:0-7060 GCA_964400185.1 uncultured Hyphomonas sp. | reverse complement strand
GCCTATTACGAGCGGGTGGCCAAGCAACATCTCGGCAAGATGATGGAGCTGGAAGCCGAACGGATGACCGACCTCATCATCGACGAGGACCCAGAAGGCAGCTTTATCACCGAGCGCGACGTGGTTCGCGAGGAGCGGCGTCAGCGGATCGAGAACAATCCGAATGCCATTCTCCAAGAGCAAGTCCTGGCGGAGTTCTGGAAGGGCCATCCGTACGAAATTACTGTGATTGGCCTCATGGAAGAGGTCGAAGCGCTGACCCCGCAGGACGGCATCGATTTCTACCGCAAATACTATTCGCCTGAGAATGCGATCCTGGTGGTGGCCGGCGACGTGACCGGCGAAGAGGTTAAAGCTCTTGCGGATATTCACTATGGTCAGATCGAGCCCTCAGGCTTGGTCGATGGCACGCGTAAATGGCAAAACGTGGCGCCGCTCAGCGAGACCAAAGAAATGGTCCATCGCGATCCAAAAGTGCGCCAGCCGTCTTGGACCCGCTATTATTATGCCACCAGCTCCATTCGCGACCCGGAATTCGCGCTCGCCTTGGATGTTGGTCTGTCGGTTTTGGGCGGTGGCTTCACGAGCATGCTCTATGAGGCGCTGGTCGAGGACCAAAAAGTGGCGATCAGTGCTGGATCAGTCGCCTGGACCAGCCTGCACGACCAAGGCCCCGCTTTCCTCTATGCGTCGCCGAGCCCTGGCGTCTCGATGGACGAGCTGGAAGCGGCTGTGATGGCTGAGCTCACCAGAATCTTAGACGAGGGCTTTGCCGACGAAGATGTCGAACGGGTCAAAAACTCCATGGCGGCGGAAGCGATCTATGCGCGCGATAGTCAGCAAAACATGGCGCAGATCTTTGGCGGCTGGCTCGCGATTGGCGGCGATGTGAACTATTTCGTCGACTATCCAGACAAAGTTCGTGCGGTGACGACGGAAGAGGCTCTTGCGGCTGTGCGCCGTGTCTTTGCCGAAGACAAGCACTACATCGAAGCGCACTTGCTTCCGGAAGAGGGGGCTTGAGCATGATGAGGACAGCCGCCCTTCTGAGCAGCGCCATTCTCGCTTTGGGCTTGAGTGCCTGTGCGCCTGCAACAGAGACAACTCCGGAGCCGCTCCCAGAGCTGACAGTGGACGTCCATGACGGGGAGTTCGCGACCATCCAGCAATTCACCACACCCGCAGGCGTTTCCGTTTGGTTGGTCGAAGAGCCGTCCATTCCCATTCTGTCGCTCCGAATGGCCTGGCCCGCAGGTCAGGTGAATGATCCGGAAGGCGCTGAAGGGCTCACCGCGGGCACGATGTACCTGATGAATGAAGGTGCTGGCGATCTCGACGCGCAAGGCTTCACCAAGCGCATGGAAGATCTCAATATGAGTTTTGGTTGCGGCGCGTCGAATGAAGCCACGTTTTGCAATGCAACTATGCTGACGGAGAATGTCAGCGATTCATTCGATCTCATTGCGCTCGCCTTGGATGATCCAAATTTCAATGAGACCTCGCTCGAACGCTATAAGCGCGAGCTAGAGGTCAGTATAAACGAGCGTGAAACCGATCCGGGCTACCTCGCTAGCCGCGCCCGGGTCGAGGCTCTGTACCCAGATCACGCCTATGCACGTGAGTTGACCATGGAGAGCGCCGCAACCTTTTCGACAGAGACGATGAAAGCTCAGGCGGATCGCATCCTCGTCAAAGACGGTTTGATGGTCACCGCCGTCGGCGCAATCTCACCAGAGCAACTCGCGCCGCTGATCGACCAGGCTGTGGCGGGTTTGCCGGACACTGGAGAGACAATTGAAACCGAGCAGGTTGTTTTGGGCGAGCCAGTTGCAGAGCCCATCGTCATCGATCTCCCGCAACCTCAAAGCTCAGTCACATTCCTGGCGCCTGCGATGAAGCGGGAAGATCCAGACTTCTATACGGCCGTCGTGCTTAATTATACGCTGGGCGGCGGCGGTTTCTCCAGTCGCTTGATGAAGGACCTGCGGGTCGAACGCGGCCTCACCTATGGCGTCTACACGCGCGTCCAGGCTGGCGATAAATTGCAAGTCTGGAGCGGCGGTGGTCAGACCAAGAATGAAAGCGTTGGCGAGTTTATTGCGGCGATCGAAGAAAACCTCACCACCATGGTGAATGAGGGGATGACCGAAGAAGAATTGGCCGATGCCAAGTCTTACCTGACTGGCTCCTATCCCCTTGGCTTTGACTCAAACGCCAAGATTGCCGGCAATATGATGGGCCTGCGCCTCGATGATTTGCCGGTCGACTTTTTCGACAAGCGCAATGCCATGGTCGAGGCGGTAACGCTAGAAGACGTGAACCGGGTCGCGCGCGAGTATCTCGACCCAGAGAACTTCACCTTCATTGTGGTGGGCCAGCCGCAAGGCTTAGACGGGTAAGGTTTGGCGGGGGAGCGATCAGATCCATCCGGACAAGACGGCGCGCTCCGTCTCTTCGTCATCCTTGTGCCGATGACGATCTTCATCGTCGCAGCTGCTGCGAGCTTGATCAATCTGGATGGCTTTTTTGCCTTCGCTAAACTGCTCAATGACTGGATCCTGGCGACCTTTGCAAATGTGATTTCTTGGGCCGTATTCGGGTTTGTGCTCACCTGCATTGCCGTCGTGGCGTCACCGCTCGGCAAAGTGACGATTGGCGGCCAAGGGGCAGGCCGAACGCTTGATCCGCTGTCCTGGTTCGCGATCACGCTATGTACCACCATCGCAATCGGCATTCTGTTCTGGGCGATGGCAGAACCCATGTTCCATCTCTACACGCCGGGCGATGCCGCGCGCGGCATCGCGCCGCAAAGCGAAGAGGCCAAAGCGTTTAGCCTCGTTACGCTGTTCATGAATTGGACGATTTCGCCGTACGCGATCTACACGGTCGCCGCGCTGACCTTTGCCCTCGCATACCACAATTTGGGAAAGCCCTATTCGGTCTCTGGGCCGTTTGTGGCCTTGATCGGTCGCCCTCTGCCAGGACCTGTGGCGAGTGTCCTCGACGCGGCCATTCTGTTGGCGCTGATCATGGGCATGGCCGCCTCGCTCGGCGCAGGCATGTTGTTGCTTTCAGGAGGGGTGGCGAACCTAACCGGCTTGCCAAGTGGACCGATCTCTCTGGCGTTAGTGGCGCTAGCGATCGGCGTCGTTGTTTTGATCAGTTCGCTGACCGGCCTGATGCGCGGTATTCGAATCCTGTCACTCGTGAACACCTGGTTCTTTTTCGGGTTCGTGATCTTCATTTTCGTGTTTGGACCGACCCGCGAGATGGTGGTTCAAGGCTTCAGCGCCGCAGGCGGATATCTGTTTGAATTTGTCGACCGCTCATTGCTCATCGGGGCAGCCAGCGAAGACGGCGAATGGGCGAAGAGTTGGACCACGTTCTATTTCGCAAACTGGCTAGCTTGGGCCCCCGTGACGGCGATGTTCCTCGGCCGGATCGCACGAGGCTATAGCGTCCGCGCCTTTGTCTTGGTCAATTTGATCTTGCCGTCCCTGTTCTCGATGATCTGGATGAGTGTCTTTGGCGTGTTCGCGATGGAAACAGATCTCGCTCAGGCGGGTGCGCTGAAAGAAACGCTCGATACAGCAGGTCCCGAAGGCGTGATGTTCCGCGCCTTGGATTTCATTCCCTTAAGCGGATTGATGATCCCATTGGTCTTGCTGCTATCCTTCATCTCTTATGTCACCGCGGCAGACAGCAATACCGAGGCGATCTCTCAAATCTGTAAGACGCATGATCACAAAATGACCGAGGCCGATGAGACCGAACCAAGTGCACCGCGTCTCAAAATGATTTGGGTGATCCTACTTTGCCTGATGGCTTGGATTATGGTGGCGTTTAGCGGGATTGATGGCGTGCGAATGCTCTCCAATGTCGGCGGACTGCCCGCTTTGTTTGTGGTGCTCGGATTGCAGGTTTGCCTGATCCGCATGGTGTTCCAAGCCCGCGCGCTCGATCAGTCTGGTGGCACGCCGCCCGCTTCGTGATAGACTCGTCCTCGTGGAGGAGGACGTATCATGAAACCTATACTTGTATCGCTCGGCCTGGTTCTGATGGGCACGGCAGCCTGTCAGCACAAAGCTGTAAAAGACAGCCCAAGCGCCTTGCAGGACGTTTCAGCGCTAGAACAGTTTGCGATTGGTGAAGTTTATTCAGCGTTCCCGACGCGGGCACTCGTCGACAAGGTTGAAACCCAACCTTCAGATCATGAGCACACTCTCGTCCGCGTAGAAATGACCGGGGCACCGCAAGCGCGGGGTATTTACGAGCTGCATATCACCCCGCTCGACGATGGAAGTTTCAAACTCGAGAAGCTTGAGAAGCTACAATAGCTCGTCGTCGACGAGGCGTTTAAGCTCGCTCGCAATGCCGTTCAGATTCTCACGGATCCGCTTCAAGCCGCCGCCACGGCCATTGTGAACGACCAGCTGTTTCCAGGGCAGGTCTTCTGGCTCCGGACTGCGCACGACCAAATGCCCGGAGCGGGGTAGAGCGGCATTGAGCAAGGCGCCCGAGAGGTCAAACCCTGCCTGCGCATTAAACGCGCCATTGCGCGCGTCGGCTTCGAAATTCGACTGCTCCGAGCGTCCGACCGTATTGAACAGGATCGAGAGCTCCGGGCGCTTGTCTTCGCTGATCTGTTCTTCGATCACTTGATTGAGCAGCTTCACACCGCGCAGCGAATAGACATCTGGATGCATCGGCGTCAGCACGCGATTGGCCGCTTCTAGGGCGCAGCGCGTGAGGAAAGTTGCGTTTGGATTGGTGTCGAAGACGATGAGGTCATATTCGCTGCGATAATAGTCGATCATGCGCCGGAAATTGGCGCCGACCATGGCCAACGCTTCAGGGCTCTTAGCGAAGGCGTATTTCGAGATCTCAAACTGGCCAGATATGAGGTCGAAGCGACCCCCCGGCGCGCCATCGCCAGCAAGAATATTATGGCTGATGACTTCGCGCTCGGCCGGTTCAAACGGCTCTGTACTGATCTCGGACCAACTTTCAGACGGAGAGACCGTGTCATAAGCGTGCAGACGAGAGCGTTCAAACAGCGAAATCACAGACTTATCGCGCGCCGAGCTCGCATCGGCATGATCCATGTCGAAGAAGGTTTGCGTGAGATTATATTGCGGATCCAAGTCAATGAGGAGCGTGCGCCCACCGATTTTCGACTGCCAAGTGCCAAAGACTTGGCTGGAGACCGTGGTTTTGCCGACCCCGCCTTTTAGATTCATCACAGAGATGACGGGACAACGGCGTTCATAACGAGCCTTGGTCGCTTCGACCAACCGCTCCAGCGCGCCGTCATCACTCAGAGAATCCGTGAGTTTATCCGCCAGCGCGGTCTTAAACAGTTTGGAGAGACGCGCATTGTCGGCACGGATCGGAAACAAGGTCAGCCCGCGCCGGATAGCGCGTTCAAGCTGCGCTTGGACAGCTTTGGAACGGATCGAGGAGGCGGAGACCAAGACGACCATGCCAAAAGAGGCATCGATGGCCTCATTGACGGAGTCAGGATCGACCTCTTTCGCGCCCGCCGGCGTATACCAGGTCGGAATTGAGGCCCGACGCATGGCTTCATGGACCTGCAAGAGCGGGTCTACATCTCGGTGTCCATGCGCGATAAAAAGCTGAGACATAAAGGGGTTCCGACTGGGAGGATCTTCTTTTGACTATGCTGATTAGCCCCTAAGAGCCACACTTTCATGTCATATAGGCAGGGTAAAGCTTGATTGTGCAGGAATGCCTGTGCATAAAGCGCGCCCTATAGGAGATGACCATGACCTGGACGCCAAACAGCTGGCGCGCGCGCCCTGCGAAACACATCCCGGAAGACTATCCGGACCTTGCTCACCTGAGTGATGTCGAGGCCCGTCTGGCTGAGTTTCCACCTTTGGTGTTTGCTGGGGAAGTCCGCACGCTGAAGCAACGCCTCGCAAGTGTTGCGGCTGGAGAGGCCTTCCTGCTTCAGGGCGGTGATTGTGCTGAGAGCTTTAAAGAGTTCAGCGCCGACAATATCCGCGACACGCTGCGTGTGATGTTGCAGATGGCGGTTGTGCTGACTTATGCGGCCTCAAAGCCGGTCGTCAAAGTCGGGCGTTTGGCCGGCCAGTTCGGTAAGCCGCGTTCGTCTCCAGTCGAAGAAATTGATGGCGTCACGCTGCCGTCTTATCGGGGCGACAATATTAACGGCATGGCCTTCACCGAAGAAGCCCGCACGCCAGATCCTGAGCGTTTGATCAAAGCCTATTCTCAGTCAGCCTCGACTTTGAACTTGGTCCGAGCCTTCTCGCGCGGCGGGTATGCGGATCTTTCCAATGTGCATCAGTGGATGCTCGGCTTTGTCGATCGCTCGCCGCTTGGCGAACGCTATCGCGAAATGGCCGACAAGATCACCGATGCGCTGGAGTTCATGAAAGCCTGTGGTGTGACCTCTGAGACGGTTCCGCAAATGTCGGCTGTGGAGGTCTATACCTCTCACGAAGCGCTGCTTCTGGGCTATGAAGAGGCAATGACGCGGATCGATTCCACGTCAGGGGATTGGTATGACACCTCCGCCCACATGCTGTGGATTGGTCACCGGACACGCCAAGTTGATCACGCTCATGTCGAGTTCTGTAAGGGGGTCAAAAACCCAATCGGCATGAAATGCGGCCCAGGTCTCGAGCCAGATGAGCTGTTGCGGATCATTGAAACGCTGAACCCTGAAGACGAAGCGGGCCGGATCACGCTGATCTCTCGTTTCGGCGCGGATGGCGTCGGCGAAGGCCTCGTACCACTTGCGCGCGCGGTGAAGCAGAGCGGACGCACTGTCGTTTGGTCTTGCGATCCGATGCATGGCAACACGCTGAAGACAGATTCTGGCTTCAAGACGCGCCCCGTGGATCATATCTTGAAAGAGGTGCGCGGGTTTATCGACGTCATGAATGCAGAGGGCTGTGTCCCAGGCGGAGTTCACTTTGAAATGACCGGCCAAGACGTGACCGAGTGTATTGGCGGCGCGCAAGCGATTTCAGAAGCCGACCTGTCATCGAGATATCACACTCATTGTGAT
>CAYNUI010000138.1:0-7077 GCA_964400185.1 uncultured Hyphomonas sp. | reverse complement strand
ATCACGTACAGGCTCCATGATGCGCTTCAAAATGAAGTCGCACAGCGCCCCTAGTACGTTGCTGGGGATGGTATCAGGGTCTGGTCAACAAAGCGTAAGAATCTAGGAAAAATTTCCTCTAATCTACGCCTTTTTGTTGGGGCCCATAAAGCCGAACAAGTGGCCTGCCACTTTGCGCATTTGAATCTCTTCACTGCCCTCGGTGATGCGATACCGCCTGTGATGACGGTAGATGTGCTCGAACGGCTTATGTCTTGAATATCCCATGCCGCCATGTACCTGCATTGCCCGGTCGGCCGCGTTACAGCACAAGCGGTTCGCGCGATAATTACACATCGAGACTTTATCAGAGAGCTTTTGCGCAACTTCCGGCTTGGTCATCTGATCCATTTCCCAGGCCGTCTTGAAGATCAAAAGCCGCAACATTTCCGCTTCCGAGGCCAGCTCGACCAAGGGAAACTGGATCGCCTGATTGACCGCCAGCGCCTTACCGAAAGGCTTGCGCGCACGGGCGTAGTCGACGCTTTCATCAATGCAGAAAAGCGCAGCCCCGACTGAACTTGCGGCCTGCCGGATGCGGTTCTCGTGAACGAAGTGCTGCGCCAGCGCCAACCCACCATCAGCGGGACCAAAAAGCGCCGTCTCTGGCACCCAAACATCTGTCAATGACACGCGCGGGTGATCCGTCGGCATGTTGAAGGTCCACAAATACTCCTCAATTTTCACACCGGGATCGTCGGCGGGCACGAGCAAGCAACTAATGCCTCGCGCATCCCCATCTTCGCCGCTCGTTCGCGCGAAGCACATCATATGCGTGGCGACGTGCATCCCCGTAGTCCACATTTTTTCGCCATTGATGAGCCAGCCATCGACGCCATCGCGCGTTTCACGTTTGGCCATCGTATCCATATGGGTCGCATCGGAGCCATGCTCGGGCTCGGTCAGCCCGAACGTGGCGATGAATTTTCCGTCCAAAGCGTCTTGAATGAGGTGCTTCTGATCTGGACGCGCAAAGTCTCGCAACATCAGAATTTGCGGATAGTTCGCGACGATCGAATGCTCATTTTGAAGGTCATTATGGAGACCCAATCCCTTGCGAGCGAGGTGCTCTCGAATAATCGCCATAGCGAGATTGGAGCCATCTTGGCCGCCAAATTCAGCCGGCAAAGCAAATCGAAAATGGCCGGCGGCGTCTGCTCGCCGTTTGGCTTCGCGGAGCAAGGCTTCCCATTCCGGGCGCGGCAGTCCGCCATTGTCGAAGTCCGTGCGCGCCCATTCGCGGCGATGGTCGAAGAAACGGATATTGTCGTCTTCTTGTTCGAGCGGTTTGATTTCAGCTTCGATGAATGCGTCCAAAACATCGAGATAGTCTTTGATGTCCTGCGGAATATTAAAATCCATGATCAGGTCTCCTCCGTAGAGCAGACGATAGGCGTCACACGGCGCGCATCAACCGCATCGTCGCGTCAATTCAAGTTCCAAAGAAAGTCACCTCCTGCCAGCTTTTGACAGTGGCCGGCCCTATACTGAAAAATAATATACGTTGAACGATTGACATATTATTCAGTGATCATAAGTTGACCGTGCCAGATGAAAACATCGGCACCGGCCAAATCGGCCAAATGAAAGGTTTCCTCCCAATGATCCGTTCGATCATCGCCGCTAGTTTTGCCCTCAGCCTCTCGGCCACCGCGATGGCTGGCACGTCTTTTACGGCAAAACTGGAATCCCCCACAGATAGAACCGTGAAGATCGTGGCTGCCAAAGCGCTTTGGAAGTGTGTCGATCACACCTGTACCGCCACGCTCGATCGTCAGACCGTGAGAGTCAGCACCTGCCAGCAGGTCGTAAAAAGCCTGGGGAAAGTTTCGGCTTTTTCCAGTGATCAAAAGACGCTTTCGCCATCCAAGCTTGAGAAATGTAACGCCGTGGCGAAATCCTAATCGGTTCAACCAGCTCACTCCACCTCGAAAGGGTCGTTTCATCTGAAACGGCCCTCTTTTTTTGATCAAGAGTCCGGGGTGCTTACGCTGCGGCTGGCCTTGATTCTCTTTGCATACGCGACCCAGATAAAGACAAGAGAAAATCAAAACGGGAGCCCCTCATCATGTCTGTAGATTTTGTTCGCACTCCAGACGAGCGTTTTAGCGCCATACCCGACTATCCTTTTTCGCCAAACTACATCGACGATTTGCCAGAATATGAAGGCTTACGGGTGCACTACCTTGATGAAGGCCCTGCCGACGCAGATCGCGTATTTCTTTGCCTTCATGGGCAACCGAGTTGGTCTTTCCTCTATCGCAAAATGCTTCCGGTCTTCGTAGAAAGTGGCGCGCGTGTGATCTGTCCCGATTGGCTGGGCTTCGGCAAGTCGGATAAGCCCACAGAAGACGCCCTCTACACCTACCATTTTCACCGCAATATGATGGTGGAGTTTATCAAGCGACTGGATTTGCAGAACGTCACGCTGGTTTGTCAGGACTGGGGCGGCCTGCTTGGACTGACTATCCCGATGGACATGCCAGAGCGGTTCAAACGCCTGCTGGTGATGAACACAGCGATTGCCACTGGGCAGTCTCCTGGCGAAGGCTTCGAGGCCTGGCGCGCTTACAATCGTACGCAACCCGACATGGATGTGGGCGCGCTTATGAAGCGCGGCACGCCGATCTTGAACGATGCGGAAGTGGATGCCTATGCCGCCCCCTTCCCCGACATCACTTACAAAGCCGGTGTCCGCCGTTTCCCAGAGCTGGTGATGACCGATCCTGATATGGAAGGCGTTGAAACCTCGAAACGCGCCGCTGCCTGGTGGAGCAATGAATGGACCGGCGAAAGCTTCATGGCCATCGGCGCCCAGGACCCCGTGCTCGGTCCTGGACAGATGAGCGCGTTGCGTAAAGTCATTCGCGGGTGTCCTGAACCCATGATGATTGAGGATGGCGGTCACTTCGTCCAGGAGTGGGGCGAGCCAATCGCAAGAGCTGCGCTCAAACGTTGGGGCGACCTCTCCTAGTCTGGATCGGAAACACCGGCCTTTTCGAGCTCAGGGCCGAGACGGCCGGTGATCCATAGGAAAAACATGCGGAAGTCGCTGACCAGCGACCACAATGGGTGAGTAAATGTCGCCGGCTTGTTGCGCTCGACGAAAGCATGGCTGACCCAAGCAAAGAAATAGCCAGCAAGCGGCATTGCGAAGAGCCATAGCCAGCGCTGTGTCGCAATCGCGAACACAGCGATCGCGATGACCAAAGCTGTTCCAATATAATGAAAGTGGCGCGTGCTCGGTTTGGCATGCTCTTGCAAATAGAACGGCCAAAACTCCGCATAGGTCGCTTTTCGCTCTGCCATGAACCCTCCCGAGAATGGTTGGTACTCCATTTTTAGAGCGAGCCGTAAAACAAGGCAAAGAAAAAGGCCCGACACACGGCCGGGCCTTTCTCTAATTGATCAGTCGATCAGATTACTGAACGATGATGGTCACTTCTGAACGACGGTTCAGAGGCTCGCGAACACCGTCGCGTGTGGCTTTCGCCAGATCGTCTTCACCGCGACCAGCTGTGTCGATCGCTTCAGCGTCGATACCGCGGGCTTGCAGAGCATCAGACACAACTGCCGCACGACGTGCAGACAGGCGCTGGTTGTAAGCAGACGCACCAGAAGTATCGGTGTGGCCAACGATGGTCACGTCGCCAGTCGTACAATCTGAACGCTCGCGAACGTTCGCAACCGCTTGGTCAACAACCGCAGAAGCTTGGCTCGTCAGATCCGCACGGTCCCACTCAAAGTAAACGACGAACTCTTGGTTCACGCTTGAGCAAGGAGCCACTTCAACAACCTCAGGCTCAGCCGGTGGTGGTGGCGGAGGCGGTGGTGGTGGAGGTGGTGGTGGCGGAGGTGGTGGTGGTGGCGGAGGCGGCGGCGGTGGCGGCGGAGGTGTCGCGCCGAAATTGTACCGCAGACCCAGCGTGACGCTGTGATCAACATAATCCGCTTCATAAGGCGTCAGAGCGCCCGTTTCAGTAATACCGTCAAAATCGAGGTCCTGAACGGTGAAGAAGCGATAACCAAGATCAAGCGTGAGCTTTTCAGACAGACCGACACCGAGACCTGCGAGGCCTTGGAATGCCATGCCGGTTGCGCTGTCTTTGAAGCCGTTTGCGCTGAACGCATCGACGCCAATGACTTCTGCTGCGAAATTGTGAGCTTGAGCGTTCACTTGAGCCGCACCGATACCTGCACCCAGGTAAGGACGCATATTGCCGGTTGGGTTGAAGTCATAAAGCGCGTTGACCATCACGTCCCAAGACTCAAAGTCTGCAACTTCGTGACTTACGAAGTTCAAAGCGGTCGTGTTGGCAGGCAGGCCGCCATTGGTGATGTTGTCAACGTCGAGATCACCATTGCGGTGCGTGACGTTCGCTTCGAGACGGAAACCGTTATCGAAACCATAGCCGAGTCCGAGACCACCGAGCAGAACTTCGTCTGCGTCAGAGTTTCCACCTAGCGTGTACAGTGTGTTTGTTTCAGCTGGATCGTGATCCAGAACGCCTTCGACGACTGCGCCGATGTCTGCGCGGCCGTACCAGCCGTCTTCAGCCTGGGCAACAAAGCCAGTGCCGGCGAGTGCGGCCACGGCGGTTGCGCACATGAGAGTTTTTTTCATACTCTTCCCCTTGTGTCTGCCGTGTGAACACCATTGTTCCACGACCGCAGGAATTTTACGGACCATTCCGTAGACTTATCTCCTACGCGGTTTTCTATGCACACGCGAGACCAAGCCTGTAGAAGATTACCATTCCCCGCGCTTTTTTTAGTCCGGCGCGGCGGAATTGCAACATCAATCCCGTTTTGTTCTCAGTTGGCCGCAATTTGGTCAAATCGCGGCCAGCAAGCGGCCACAGGGGCGCCACTAGTCGTTCAAATTTCGCCCGCGTGCGGTGACTTTTTTGCGGGCGGCTTCAACACTTTCCGCCGTGACTCCTGCAGCATGTTCAGCAGATCGCGAGACTTCGAGCCTTTGTGCATCGCCAAACTCAATTGCGAATCCGTCGTCTATGATTCGCTTGTAATTGCGCAGCAGGGTTGGATCGCAGGAGGCCATTTCTTGCGCAAGTTTCACGGCTTCTGGCACCAATTCATCCGCCTTATAGACCCGATTGACCAAACCCCAGCGTTCCGCCGTCTGAGCATCTAAGAAATTCCCCGAAAAGGAGAGTTCTTTGGCGCGGCTTATCCCTATTAGGCGAGACAGCTTCTGACTGAGTCCCCACCCCGGCATGATTCCGACACGTGCATGGGTGTCGGCAAACTTTGCGTTTTCTGATGCCAGCAGGACATCGCACATCAGCGCCAGTTCGAACCCTCCGGTAATCGCAAACCCATTAATCGCGCCAATGATAGGCCATGGATAGGCCGCTAACCCCTTGGCGAGATCGATTTCGCCTCCGTCGGCGCCCAGTGCAAATCCAGTCTCGCCCGCCTCTTTGAGGTCGACGCCGGCGGTAAAGGCACGTCCGGCGCCGGTTAAAACCGTAACCCGGACCTCGTCATCCTCCGCCAACGCAGCAAATGTTTTGACGAGTTCAGCACGCAAAGCTCGGCTCAGCGCATTTAGCGCGTCTGGTCGGTTCAGGGTTACGATGGCGACGGGCCCGTCGCGTTCAACTAAAACAATGTTCTCAGACACGGTCTCACTCCAGCAATATGACTGAGACGGGCGTGCGCCCCCGCCCGCAACGGAAGCCAACCCCCAATTGGCGTAATTCTCATTTATTTGACGCCTGACACCCGTCGATAGAGCCCGACGCCCAAACCGATCAGCGCAATCAACGCCGCGAGCAAGAAGGCGGGGAATTTTACTTGGGTCATGAGCACTTTGAGCCAAATCAACGACTCGTCCCCGCTGAGTAAGAGGAGTTGAACTGTGTTCTCAATGACATCAACGATGACGGTCACAATCGCTGGGATCGACAACCACTTGCCCGCGCCGCCAAAAAACCTGAGGGTGAGCCCAACAAACAGCGCCCCATAAGCGGCTGGATAGGCGTAATCGAGCACCAAGGTCATCCACCAATGCGCTGATTTTTGTTCAGGCGTCATTGCGGCGAGCGCAGACCGAACATTCTCCGCATCGCTAATCTGATCCAGCATGATGAGATCATATCGGCCCGACCAGATCCCGAAGCCGGCGCCAATCAACATGAATATCACGAAGGCCGCAAAGATAACGCGCCCGTTCTTCAAAAAGCTCAGCAAACCCTGTCCTCCCTATTGCTCGCCTTGAATAATTTCGGGATCGACACCTTGCGCCCGCACCAATGCCGCGAGCTCGTGGCTGAGCTGCTCCAGCAGATTCTCGTCCGTCCCACGGGCGATAAGCGCCACACCGTGATCATTCACAGTTCGAAACCAGGGATAGGAGCCAATGCTGAGCGCGTCATACTTTTCCGACAGCGCTCCTAAGGCCTCAGCCAAATCGCCCTCTCGAAGATCCACACCGCGCACGGTGATGCTCTTCACGACAATTCCCGTTTCCAGCCGATGCCCAATGTCACCGAGCATGCCCTCAACGATCTTTGGGACGCCAGCCAGTGTGAAGACATTCCCGGTTTGAAAGCCCGGCGCTCCCGAAACCGGATTGACGATCAAACTCGCGCCCTCTGGCACCCGTGCCATGCGGCGGCGTGCTGGGGTGAATTCTGTGTTCATTTCCTTGTACCGCGCCTCCAATAGCGCGGCAGCCTCCGGATGTTCTCCGATTCCCACTCCAAACGCCGCTGCAATTGCATCGGCGGTGATATCATCATGCGTCGGACCGATGCCGCCGGTCGTGAAGACATAAGTATAAGCCGCGCGTAGCGCATTCACGCTCTCAACGATGCGGTCTTCCTCATCTGGGACGATGCGGACCTCTTTGACGGGAATGCCATACGGCGCCAGAAATTTCGCGATGGTCTGAACATTCACATCCCGTGTTCGGCCAGACAGGAGTTCGTCGCCAATTAGGCAAATCGCAGCTGTGGGTTGAGCAGTCATTCTGTTGGGGTAACGCAAAGGCTCGCTGCACGCCAACCCAAA
>CAYNUI010000137.1:4306-7095 GCA_964400185.1 uncultured Hyphomonas sp. | reverse complement strand
GTTTGAAATGCGTGGGCAACCGTTTCTGGATCTCCGCACCGAGCCATTCATTGAGACGCGTACTCGCGGCATCTTGTTGATGCTGCTCAGCATCTTGCCCCCCGATCAGTTTGGCCGATGGGGCGATCCAATGCGGTCCGGCAACGAGCTGGCCGATGGGTGCCTCATTCCAGACAATCTGCGCCTGTTCATTGATCGAAAGCGCGGCCTCTGGCGCACCAGAAATGGCTTTGAGCCGCTCGGCAATGACCGGCTCCAAAGCCTGCATCGCAGCGTGTCGGAGGGTTTTGCCTTCAAGATCGGAGGCAGAGCTGTCCGGCTCGAAGGTGAGGCCCACGAGTTTGCCAACAACATGGCCTTCAATCGTCACTTCACCCGTTTCTGAAACGTCTGTGCTCAAGAGGTCTTCCCTTTTTAGTCCCGCGATCAGTGCTGTTGTCCGGCGATCGACAAACCGTAGCGTTAGCGCTTCATGTAACGCATCTGACAGACGGTCTTCAATGTCCCGGGTTCTTTCGCGCCAATGCGCCGGATTTTCAAGCCAATCATTCCTAAAACTTGCGTAGGTCCAAGTTCGGATCATCGCCAGGCGCTGCTGCAGCAAGCCGATGTCGCCGAGCGTATTGTCGAGCGCGTTCAAACGCTCATTCATCGCCGTATCACCCAGGCGCGCATCTGGGTCTGCAAGTGTTTCCGCTAGCCCAAGCACCAAACGACCATGGCCTTCATGGCCAGCTTTGCGGAAATCCGGCAGACGCGCCAAGTCCCAAAGTCGGCGAACCTTGCGCTCGCCGCGCACTTCAGGACCGACGGTACTGTCTTCGGCCATGCGGCGCAGCACCCATTCGTCCAGGCCGTGCGGATTTTGGCGCAGACAAGGATGTCGGCTCGGTCGCGCCAAGCTAGCGATCAACGTCTTGATCGAGCGATAGTCGAGCGCACTGTTGCGCCAAACCAGTTCGGCGACCGGATCATAGCGGTGGTCCTCAATCGCCCGGATCAGCTCTTCTTCAAAAGGTGGGCAATCATTGGTCTCACCAAACTCGCCATTGTCACGAAAGCGACCCGCCCGCCCAGCAATCTGTCCCATCTCCGCAGGACTCAGCCAACGGTGACGCCGTCCATCAAACTTGGATCGGCCGGCAAAGGCCACGCGGTCGACATCGAGATTGAGGCCCATGCCGATCGCGTCAGTGGCCACAAGATAATCCACCTCTCCGGATTGATAGAGGGCGACTTGTGCATTTCGCGTGCGCGGACTGAGCCCGCCCATGACCACCGCGCAGCCGCCCTTTTGTCGCCGTAGGACCTCGGCAATGGCATAGACTTTGTCAGCGCTGAACCCGACAATTGCGGCCCGTTTTGGGAGCTTGGTGATTTTCTTTTGCCCGGCATAAGACAGGGTCGAAAACCGTTCGCGAATGTCGGTCGAAATGTCGAAATCCAGCTCTCGCAAGACCTCGCGCATGGTTTCTGCCCCAAGCAGCAGTGTTTCCTGCGTGCCGCGCGCGTGCAGGATCCGATCGGTAAAAACATGACCGCGATCATCATCCTCGGCGATCTGGATTTCATCGACGGCGAGAAATTCCACGGAGATATCCTGAGGCATCGACTCAACCGTGCAGACCCAGTAGCGCGCACGATCTGGAACGATCCGTTCCTCGCCGGTGATCAGGGCGACCGCCCGCTCTCCCTTGGCGGCGACGACGCGATCATAGACTTCCCGAGCCAGCAATCGGAGGGGCAAACCGATCATGCCGGTCGCATGGCCCATCATGCGCTCTAAAGCGTAATGGGTTTTACCGGTATTGGTGGGGCCAAGAATGGCTTTCAAGACGGCCATGATGCGCGTTTATGTGGGAGAGATTCGAGAAAAGGCTAGGCTTTTGGACAGCGTTCGGGTCGATCTATATGCGTATCGACCAAATTTCCATTCTCATCCTCGATTTTAAATCGGTTGACCCAGTCATGCGTGCGCTCAAGCGGTGCAAACTCACTGGCGATGTATAGCTTAAGCTCCCGACGTAGCGGACACCCATTGGAGCGATGGCCGAGGTCCACGCCAATCTCGCCCTCAGATGTCCAAGTCGCAAAATCGGCTCGAATCCGGGGACGGAAGTTTGAACGATAGCTGGCGACGAGCACGCGGCTGTTATCGAAATCCCTCAGGTCTGGGCCTTCGGAGAAGCTTTTCGGGCCGTCATTATAGCGCCAAACCATCATTGGCGTGTCCAGCCGATCTCGAAGATAATAGTCGAGCCCATGCCAAATCTCGCGCTCATCTAGGAGGATGGCTGTGGGCTGTAGCCGCTCAATCTCGCGCGCCATTTGCTCAGAAAAGTCTTCCCAACCGCGCACCCGTTTAAGGTCATTGTCGCGGCCGAGCGCTGCGCTCCAACTTGGCGGCGCCATGGCGAGCGTGATGGCGAGTACCGCAATAACGGCCTGCAAGCCAATCCCGGCCCAAAAAGGAATGCGCCAGGATTTGGCGCGGATCAAAAAGCCACCGAGAAAGACACTCGCAGCCGGATATGCCGTTGCGGCCCAGTTGGCGTGCGCGCGAGACAGAACCGCCTGAAAGGCGATGATGATCAGAACGGGAACGATAAAACAGGCAAGCCAATTTTCTTTTACGCGCTGAGCATGGCTCGCGTCGCCAATGTCTTCCAGCTTCGCCCGCGGGCGCCAGACGGCCATTCCGACCAAAAGCGCGATGAAACTGACCGGACCAAAAACACCCATCTGATCGCCTAAGAATCTGGGAAAATTCTCGAGATTGAAAAGTTGCC
>CAYNUI010000137.1:0-4206 GCA_964400185.1 uncultured Hyphomonas sp. | reverse complement strand
ACACCCATCTGATCGCCTAAGAATCTGGGAAAATTCTCGAGATTGAAAAGTTGCCCACCGAGATTGGCATTGTCGACCGTGTGGCCGACGGTTTGGAACTCGTTCGCGGCATTCCAAGCAAGGTGCGGTGCGACGACCGCGAGCGCGATCACGCCCATAACCGCACCTTTTGCACTCAAGATCGCGTTGCGCGTCGCCGGATCAATGAGGCTGGTCAGCGCGATGCCGATCGCAAAATAGAGCATCGCATATTTTGACAGAAACCCAGCCCCAATTGAGAGCCCGAGAATGACAACGCCGATCCATCCCAAGTCTGTTTCACGCAAGCGCCAGAACAGATAAAGCGCGAGCGCCCAAAACGGGAAGAGCACGCCATCCGTCGACATGACGCCTGAGGACAGGACCACGCCCGGCATCAAAGAATAGGTGACCACCGTGAACAGACCGGCCAGGCTTCCGAACATGCGTCGTGCCAAAAGGAACAGAAACACCGAGGCGACGCCATGGAAGACCGGAGCAAGGAGCCGAATCGCCCATTCCGAGTCGCCGAAAACCGCTGTGGAGGTATGGATCATCCAAGCAATCATCGGGGGTTTCGAGTAATACCCCCAATCGAGGGCCTGGCCCCAACGCCAATACTGCGCTTCATCGGCATAGAGCTCGAGCGGAGAGGCGACGACCAAGACCAAGCGAATCGCGAGGAGGCCCGTGATCATTATGATCGCAAGCTTGGAATTTTGATCCTCGAGGAGCGTTCTAGGAAGCATGACCTTCCCTTAATGACGATAGGGGGCGACATAAACCCTTCGTCGCACGTGTGGCTTATTTGCAATGAAAAAAAGTTGAGTCACAGGATTCACAGACCTCTTACATAACTGTCACATTTCTGTGATCCGCCCCTCATAAGGCCTGCCTCAGTAGTGCATCGGGTCATCCTGCCCGGCCTGCTTTTGTGGCAAATTGAGGGGAAACTCATGTCCAATTGGAAACTCTTAAGTGGGGTCGCCGCCGCTTCGATGATGACCGCAGCGATTGTCGCTCCGGCCGAAGCTCAGGTAACGACCTCTGAAGTCAGCGGTTCAGTCGTCTCCGAAAGTGGCGAGTCATTGAGCAACGCGCTTGTGACCGTGACAAATACTGGAACAGGCTTGACCCGAACCACTCGCACATCCTCAACGGGTAACTTCAACGTTCGCTCACTTCCTGTCGGCGCGGGATATTCGGTTACGGTAACAGCGGAAGGCTACCAAGGCCGTACGGTAGAGAATTTGGCACTAGCGCTTGGCGACACGAGCCGCCTCCAGTTTGCTCTTGCCGTCGATGATGCGCGCACGCTCGAAACCGTGGTTGTTACAGCGAGCACAGCGGACATTATTCAAACGGCTGTCGGTCCAAATGCGACCTTCGGAATCGATACGTTGCAGAGCGCTCCAGCTTCAAACCGAAGCATTGTTGACGTTCTCCGATTCGATCCGCGAATTTATGTCGATGAAAGCCGTGGCGACATCAACCCGGTCCAGTGCGGTGGTAAGAACCCTCGCTTCAACTCTTTAACCCTTGACGGTGTCCGTTTGAATGATGGATTCGGACTCAATTCCAATGGCTTCCCAACAGAACGCCAGCCATTCCCATTTGATGCGATTGAACAGGTTGCTGTAGAACTCGCGCCATTCGACGTTGAGTATGGTGGCTTTACGGCTTGTAACATCAACGCTGTGACCAAGTCCGGCACAAACGAATTCTCGGGTTCTTTGTTTTATGACTTCACATCCGATGATTTCCGGGGCGACTCCTTGGAAGGCGAAGATGTTCAGCTGACCCCGTTTGAAGAAACGCGCTACGGCGTACAGATCGCGGGCCCAATCGTTCAAGACAAACTGTTCTTCTCCGTCGCTTATGAGAAGCTGGAAGGAACAAACACTTTCGATCGCGGTGTCGAAGGCTCTGGCGCGGTAAACGAAGTGGCGGGCCTTACTCAGGCACAGATCGACGAGATCGTGAATATCGCCAACACAATTTATCAGTATGATCCAGGTGGCATTCCGAGTGCCGCAGATAATGAAGATGAGAAGCTCCTCGTCAAACTCGACTGGAACATCAACGACCAGCACCGTGCGAACTTCACGTATAACTACAATGATGGTTTCAACATCACCGAATCCGATGGTGATCCAGATGAATTCGAATTTTCCAACCACCTCTATGAGCGTGGGGCAGAGCTCAACCAATATGTTGGTGCTCTTTATTCTGACTGGACGCCAAATTTCTCGACCGAGTTCCGGATCGGTCAGGTGGAACTCGAAAACCGCCAGATCTCCGTCGGTGGAACAGACTTCGGTGAGATTACAATCGAGACAGGCCCTGTGGATATCTATCTTGGTGGAGACGATTCGAGATCTCGGAACCAACTTTCTTATGATATCTTCCAGATTGCCGCTAAAGGCTTCTACCAGTGGGATAATCACTCCATTACGTTTGGATGGGAACGCGAAGAACTCGATATTTTCAACGTCTTTGTTCCAAACAACCAAACAGAAATCGATTTCGAGAACATCTCACTATACGACGTGAATACTTGGACCGACACCGATATGGATGGTCGGATCGAGCGCGGTGAAGCTGATCTCTTCGCTACTGTCTCAGCAATTGAAGCCTTCCGTCTCGGATATGCTGAAAACATCAACTATAACAATGCGCCATCTTTGAACCCTGACGAAGCTGCAGCGGTTTGGGGTTATGCGACTGACACGTTCTACATTCAGGACGAAATTCAGGTGAATGACAAACTCTCTGTCATCGCTGGTTTGCGTTATGACCTTTGGTCTACGGACGATGAGCCCGCCACGAACCCGGACTTCTTGGCCGATTATGGCTTCTCAAATGGCCAGACGCTCGACGGCGAAGGACTGTTGCAACCTCGTTTGGCGTTCACTTATGACGCTAAAGACAACTTGACCGTTCGCGGTGGTGTTGGCCTGTACTCAGGCGGTGATCCAAATGTCTGGATCTCCAATAACTATAACAACAACAACGTGCTTCAGTTCGGTGCGGACGGCAGCCAAATCGGTCTAGAAATCCGTGAGGACAATGTCGCGATCGATCCAAACACCCAGACGATCGAACAAGCTTTGGCAGCCGCATCAACTTCGATCCTGGATCCAAGTGTCGCTTATACTCTCTGTGAAGACGGTGTGCCTGTTCAAGGTCCAGGCTGGTGTATTCAGCAAGGTCTCGTAGATGCGGTAGCCTCCGGCATGGGTTCTAACTTTGAGATCAACTATCTTGATCCTGACTTTGAGATCCCGTCCGAATGGAAGATTGCTCTGGGTGCGACCTGGATACCTTCTTTGGATGTCGAAGGCTTCTGGGGTGGCGATTATGTCGTCAATGCGGATCTCTTGATCTCTAAGTCGGACAATTCTGCGATCATTCTACGTGGCGATCTCGAGCAAGTCGGAACTGATGCTAATGGATACCCGACTTATGCCAGCGTCCGCGAAGGTGCGTTTGTCCTTACCAATGCCGATGATGGGAATGAGGCAACAACCGTCTCGTTCAGCGTTGCAAAAGATCACGGCAATGGCTTCGATTGGGCTGCTGGTTACGCGTACAACGACGCGAAAGAGATCCAGCCTATGACGAGCGCGGTGGCATTCTCGAATTATAACAATCGTGCAGTCGCCGACCCTCAAGCGCAAACCCTTGCGACGTCTGACTACAACATCAAGCATCGCTTTACGCTTGTAACGAACTATGAGCGTGAATTCTTTGACGGCTATGCAACAACGTTTTCAGCCTTCGCAACAGCCCGTTCAGGGCTTCCATTCTCACTTGCGGGAGCGGATGCTGATTTCGGCTTTTTCAACGAAGTTGAGATCCTTCAGCCGGGCGTTGAACGTAACAGCGAAGAAAGCGACTGGTGGACGAAACTTGACGTTCGCGTCGAGCAGGAGTTCCCAGGTCTTCGTCCACAAGACCGGTCTTCAGCGTTCGTCGTCGTGGATAACCTGACGAACCTGATAAATGATGATTGGGGTATCCTCGTGGAGCCAGGTTTCCCACCTGTCGATGCGCAGTCTCGCGTTGGAGATGCATCTCTGTGGCAGGTTCGCCTGGGTGTGCGTTACGAGTTCTAAGCTCGCTTAGATCTTCTAACTCGAAAGGGCGGTGCAGAAGGCACCGCCCTTTTTCTTTGTGGTTTTCAAA
>CAYNUI010000136.1:0-7096 GCA_964400185.1 uncultured Hyphomonas sp. | reverse complement strand
CCGGAAGGCTTGGACTGGATTTGCGTCAGTCCGAAAGCCAATGCGGCGTTAAAGCAAAAAAGTGGGAACGAGCTTAAACTCGTCTACCCGCAAGATGAGCCTGAAGCCCAACCCTCGCAGTTCGAGCAGTTGCAGTTTCAACACTTTTTTCTGCAACCCAAAGATGATACGGCGCAAGCCCAGAATATCGAGGCTGCGGCCAACTATTGTATGAAGCACCCAAAATGGCGATTGAGTTTACAGACACACAAACTGATCGGCCTGCCTTGAAGGTCGAAGGACAGGTTTTTGAAATCACCAAAGCGGTGAATTTCGAAGCGGCTCATTTTATGGGCGGCAAACCTGAAGGGCATCCCTATCGCAATGTGCACGGCCATTCCTTTCGTATCGAAGCGACGGTCGCTGGAACGGTGAAGCCTGGTGAAGAGTGGGTGCAAGACTTTTCCGAGCTGGCGAGCATTTTGGACGCGACAGCAGCTAAACTCGATCACCGCCTGTTGAATGAAATTGACGGCTTGAGTGTGCCGACCCTCGAGCGGATTGCCTTATGGGTGGCCAACGATTTGCGGCCCAACCTGCCGGGCTTGAAGCAAGTCGTCCTAGCGCGGCCAAGCTTAGATGAGCGGTGCGTCTTAGTGCTCTGAGCAAACAAAACGGAAGCTCCGCAATGTGCAAAAGCTTCCGTTCGTCCCCTGCTCACGCAGACTTAAGTTTACAGCTCTAGGATTTTTCCTGACGACGCGCGGCTTCTTCATAGATCCACGCCACGTCCAATTCTCGAAGTACAGGCGACAAAGCATCAGCTTTGGCCTTCGCTTCAGCTTTCAAACGCGCCTTGCGGATTTCGCGTTCCTGCGACCCTGGAAAGGGTATGATTGTCGTCGTTCTGTACATGGCCGATATCGCAGCAAGAACGATGCCAAGTACAATCTACGGTAGTCCCGTTCATTCCCGTGAAATCGCCTAATCATTCGCGAAGCTAAACTGGCGTGAGACTTTGTGCTTGGACATTTGCGCCGGACGAGGCATGGTCCGAACTTGTGAACTGGCACATGAAGTGTCGATACAAAGAACGGAGACATAAATGATCAAATGGATTGGTGGCTTCGTACTCGCGATTTTGGTCCTGGCTGTTGTGCTTGTTTTGTCACTTCAAGCACCAACAAGTTGGAAGACTGGAGATGTTCTCCGCACACCCGATGAGCGCTTTACCAATCTAAGCGATTATGCGTTTGAACCCCACTATGTCGAAATCGAGGGTTATCGGGTTCACTATGTGGATGAGGGGCCTGAGGACGGCGAAACGATTTTGCTGATGCACGGTCAGCCCTCTTGGAGCTATCTGTATCGTCATATGATTCCGCTGCTAACGGCGGAGGGGTATCGCGTCATCGCACCGGACCTGGTTGGGTTCGGCAAATCAGACAAGCCGCTCAAAAATTCGGATCACAATTATCAAATGCACGTCGACATCATGTCGGAGTTTGCGCGGCAGGTGGATTTGCAAGGGGTAACCCTGTTCGCGCAAGACTGGGGCGGACTGATTGGCCTGCGCATGGTTGCAGAGGATCCTGATCGGTATGCCCGCATCATGATTTCAAACACCGGGCTGCCTGCCGCCGGAGGTGTTCAAGGGTGGATCGGCTATCCAATGATCCGGTTTGCGGTATGGCGAGAGGGCAAGCCTGAAACGATCGATGATAATGGTGAGTTTCGATTTACCCGTTGGATCGCTTTTGCCATGCACAACGATTTTGATTTGCCAGAGCTGTTCCAAGGCGCGACGACTCGAACACTCTCAGAAGATGAATTGGCAGGTTATGCGGCACCGTATCCAAGCGCTGAATATCGGGCGGCAACGCGCATCTTTCCAATGATGGTTCCGTCTCAGCTCCGGCAAAATCAGCGCGTGATGGATGAGGTTTTTGCAAAATGGGATAAACCATTCCTCACGGCCTTTGGGGACAGCGATCCGGTCACCGCTGGAGGCGATGTCCTTTGGCAAGAATTGGTGCCGGGAGCGTCTGGTCAGCCGCATACAACGATCGTTGATGGGCATCACTTCATACAAGAAGACAAACCCGAAGACCTCGTCCGCATTATGATCGACTTCATCGAAGCGAATTAGCGAGAGGGTTTAATTCAGCTTGTCTTCGTCGCGCGGCTTGGCGGGCGTAAAAGCGGGCGGCAAGGGTTCAGCCGGAACGCCTTCTTCTTTGAGCGCCTCGCGCTCATCCGCCGTGGTCTCGCCCCAGATGGGTTTGTGCTCGGTCTCGCCATAGTGCATGGCTCGCGCCTCGGTCGCGAAACCATCTCCGACATAGTCGAAATTCTCTGACACGTGCTGACGGGCTTTGGCCGCCAATTTGCCAAACACTTTTTGTGGATCGGGAGGGCCCGACTTTTTCGTCCCAGAGACTGCCGGCGCCATGATCGCTTTTTTGACACTGCTTCCATGACATTGGATGCATTCTACGAGCCCGCGCTCAGCTTGCTTGTCATACGCCTCAGACGAGGCAAACCACGCCTCGAACTCGGCGTCGCAATCAGAGCAGACGAGCGCGTACTTAATCATCTAGGCCGCCAGGAGCGCATCCAACTTACCGGCACGTTCGAGCGCCATCATTTCATCGCACCCGCCAATATGTAGATCGCCGACAAAAATCTGCGGGAAGGTGCGCGCGCCGCCAGATTTTTGAATCATTTCGGCTTTCTTCTGCGCGTTCATGCCCGCATCGATATGCGTCATCTCCACGCCTTTTTTCTTCAACAATGAAAGCGCGCGCGAGCAGTAAGGGCAGAACGCACGGGTATAAATGGTGACGTGAGCCATAAGTGGGGCGATCCTTTCGTCCGGTTCGCCCCTTATATGGTAAGATCGGCCTCTCTTACAACGCGTGCGAGGACCAACACATTGACGCGGGTCGCACCCGCTTTGTAGAGCGCTTTTGTGCAAGCTGCTAAGGTCGATCCGGTCGTGAGAACATCATCGACCAACGTGACGGTGCTTCCTTTGATCCGCGAGCGCCTCGATTGGCGCACCTCAAACGCACCCGCCACATTGCGACGACGCTGCCGAGCCGTCAGGCCGCCTTGGCTCGGCGTGTTCCTTTTTCTGGACAGCGCGTCGACTAAAGCCAGCGTGCCGGTTTGGCGCGCGACGCCTTGGGTTAACCACGCAGCTTGATTGAAGCCGCGGGTCGCAAGGCGTTGATAGTGGAGAGGAACCGGGACCAACCAATCGGTGTCTGGCAGGATGTCTCTTCCCGCTAAAGCCATCCAATTGCACATCGCACTCAAACCATCGCGTCGACCGGCATGTTTGAGTTCGAGGATGGCCTGTCGCGAGATATCGTCATATGCGATGGCCGCGCGGGCTTGATGCCATTTCGGCGCTTTTGCAGCGCACGCCCCGCATTGAGTTTCTTCGCCGAGATAGAGTTCCAATGGGACCGCGCAGGTGCGACAGCCATTGCCGTTCAAAAAGTTTATCTGAGCGAAGTCATCGGCGGATATCGGGCCGGCGCCGCCATGGCGCTCGCCTGTGATGATCGAGCGATGTGGCCACACGAAATTGGCAAGAGAACGGAGTCCGGCTCTTGCGGATCGTGTCGTCCAGTGCATATCGGAGCTCATGTCGCTTGCACCACCTCCCAGCCTGTTTGATCGGGCGCGTGTTACCCGCAATCGGGACCGCGCCTCATCTCGGTTCAGAGACTATGCCTTCCTTAAGGACAGGGAGTCGACTCAATTATTGGAAAGACTCCGAGATACATCTCGCGATTTCGAGCGAGCTCTGGATCTCGGAGCGCATGATGGTCAGGCCAGCGAAGCGCTCTTGGAGACCGGAAAGGTCAAAGAAATCATTGCCTTGGAGGCGGCGCCTCAAATGGTCGAGCGTTTGCATCGCCGAGGTGTGAGCGCGATAGAAGGGAGCGAAGATTTTCTTCCCTTTGACCCGGAAAATTTCGATCTTGTTGTGAGCTTGCTGTCCTTACACTGGGCGAATGATCTGCCCGGCGTATTGGCGCAGATCCGAACCGTGTTGAAACCCGATGGCTTGTTTCTCGGCTGTCTGTTTGGCGGGGACACGCTGCCCGAACTGCGCGCCGCTTTAATCGAAGCGGAAAGCGAAATCACCGGAGGCGTTAGTCCGCGCCTGTCACCTTTGCCTGGGCTGCAGGATATTGCCGGGCTGTTGCAGCGCGCCGGGTTCGCTTTACCCGTTGCGGATGTCGATGAAGTGACGGTGCGCTACAGCCATCCGATGAAGCTCTTGGAAGATTTGAAAGGGATGGGAGAGCAGGCGGCTTTTGCAAAACGAGAAGGGCAGGAACGACGCCCGCTCTCGCGGCGCATCTTGACCCGCATGTCCGAGATCTATTTCGACCGGTTCAGCGACCCTGACGGAAAAATCCGAGCCACGTTTAAAATCATTTGGATGTCCGGTTGGGCACCGCATGAAAGCCAGCCCAAGCCACTGAAGCCAGGGTCCGGCAAATTCAGCTTGGCGGATGCCGTCAAACGCGCTGGCGAAGATAGCAGCGACTAGACCCTGTTCGCGGCCCTCCAAATAAGTCTATGGTGCTTTTAGAGATCGGGAGGGCCCATGACGCGATCTGGCGTTACTGCGATTTGGATCATCGCCACAGGGGTGATCATTGCCATGCTCTATTTGGGGCGCGAAATCCTCGCGCCTTTTGCGTTGGCTGTATTTCTGTTTCTAATCGTCGAAGGCTTTGCCCGCGCCATCGATAATCGTTCGAGTCTTTTGAAGCGCGGTCTTTCCCGCGCTTTGGCGATCTTGGTTGTGATTGGTGGCTTTGTCGGTTTTCTGGCGCTTATGGCGCGCGGGATTGGCGAGTTTGGCAGCCAAGGCGACGCATACTTGTCTCGGATCAATGGATTGATCGCAGATCTCTATAGTGTCCTTCATCTCGGTGAAGCGCCAACTCTCACTGAGCTTGTTTTCAATGATTCAGGTCAAGCTTTCCTCGGCACCATTGCCAGTGCAACGAGTGGGCTAACGGGCGACTTAGTTTTGATCTTAATCTACATGGCGTTCCTCTTCCTGGCGCAGTCAGCATGGCCGGACAAACTGGATCGAATATTTTTAGACAGCGAACGTCGTCAGCAAGTCAAAGAAGTTGGTGATGCAGCGCGCCATGGCATTGAGACATATCTATGGACGCAGACCGTCATCAGCGCGCTCATCACCGTGCTCACCTATGGCACTTTGTTGGCGCTCGGCGTCGACAACGCACTGTTCTTGTCGACCTTGATTTTTGTCTTGAATTACATTCCCACCATTGGCTCAATCGTGGCGGCTTTGGTTCCGCCGCTGTTCGCGCTCGTACAGCCTGAGGTTGCGGCGTGGATTCCTGGCGATGCGCCGAATGACAGCTATATTTTTGCTGCTTTTGTGTTTGTCGGCGTGAGCTTCTGGCAATTCTCGATCGGGAATTTTGTGCAGCCTAGAATCATGGGCGACACGCTCAACCTGTCAGCGCTGGTTGTCTTGCTCGGATTGGCGATTTGGGGTGCAATTTGGGGCATTCCAGGCATGTTCCTGTCAGCGCCGTTGACGGTGTTGATGATGATATTATTCGCCCAATCGGACTCAACGAAATGGATCGCGATTTTGCTCTCAGCCAATGGCGAGCCTTTGTCGCGCGATATAGTGACAAGTGTAGCAGTTGAAACACCAACAAACTCGGATAGCGAGTAAACGTTACAGGATCGTGTGAATTTTTTACTTGGCAGAAACCAAGGATCGCTCCATATAGCGAGACGTTGGGACAATTTTGTCACAAATCAGTTCTGGCCTCCGCGTGCGTCCCCCCACCCAGCCTGCGGATGAGGCCAGTTGGGCCCACTGGACAGTCCCCGTTCGGTGGGCCCACTCATTTCTGGAAGTCGTACAGCGCTAAGAAATCGCCTGCATGAACTTGCGCACGGCGTCTGTCGCGAGCGCAAATTGGGCGAAGCTTGGTTTGGTTGCCGTATAGGTTTTTATGTCGGCGAGAAGGGCGTTGCGCGCGTCTTCATGCTTGTCGAGCCAGACTTGTTCAGTGTCTTCTTGGAAGGCCAGAATTGCAGCCTCTGATTGTAAGTTTTCAAGCTCTCTCACCAAGCCGCGGGTCGCGAGGCGATCCCAATGCGGCATGTCTCTCAAGGCAGAAATCGCAGCCGCCCGTAAGCGATCTAGCGTGAGCGCACTGCCAACCGTCGTGAACACTTTTGTGGCGGCGTCGGCCGGCTGTTTCGCGCGCGCGGCAAGCTTGGTGATCAGGGGCGCGGTTGAGGCATAGTTGAGCGCTGCGACAGAGGTCGCGAGATCGCGAGGGACATCGTCTCGGGCAAGCAAGTTGATGCGGCGCTGATGAACCGCCTTTTCATAGGCGGGCAAAACGGCTGCACTGAGCGATGACAGCGCCTCTTTGGCTTCGCTGAGATGTTGGATCTTATCTGCGATCGACCCGTCAAATTGCTCTACGAGGATACCATGCGTGAGGCGCTTTAAGGATTCAGACAGTGAAGAATGCAGACTCAATTGTCGCTCTGCGGGGACATGGTTGTCCAGAGATTCAATCTGCGACTTGAGCTTGTCGACGCCGAACAGAGCAAGCGCCACTTCAAAGGCTGCGACGATTTCTGTGTTCGAGGCCCCCGACTGTTCGCGCAGCCTTAGCATGACCACCGGTCCAGCTGTGTCGATGATGCGGTTGGCAAGCACGGTGGAGATGATTTCGCGTTTCAGCCTGTGCGCTTCCATAGCATCGGGATGTGCGAGCAGGGCGTCCGGGAAATAGGCTTTGAGTGTCTCTTCGAAATACGGATCGTCCGGCACATCCGAAGCGACGAGATCGTCAAACAGAACGATTTTCGTCCAGGCCATGAGGACGGCAATCTCCGGACGAGTGAGCGCGCGTCCATCATTGGCAAACTGCGTCATCTCGGTCGTGCTTGGCAGACCCTCAACGGCACGATCGAGTACGCCGCGATTTTCGAGCCGCACCATCAAACGTTCAAACGCGCTATGGTCCCGGAGCGATGTTTGTTCAGCCAGACTCAGCGCGCCCGTTTGCGCGTAATT
>CAYNUI010000135.1:0-7155 GCA_964400185.1 uncultured Hyphomonas sp. | reverse complement strand
TGAGCATCTAACAATCGCCTGGCCACGCGTGTGTCCTCGGCCAACACCTCATCCGCCTGCGCCAGCGTATCAATGGCGCGCAAGGTTATGTCGCGCAAATTCCCAATCGGGGTTGCGACGATGTAAAGACCTGGATCGAGTGGTTGCGCCGCGCCAGTCGCGGATTTAGGCTCGTCAGAACCGCGACTCACGTCGCCGCCTTCAAGTGTTGAGGAAGAGGGACTTTTTGATGACATCACCGGCAACATTGCGCGTCCGTAGGCCTCTGCCAATCCTGTTTTTTGCAGCATTCCTGGCGCTTGCAGGTTGTGCCACCAGCGCCCCCGGCCCTGTTGGACCGATTTCAACCGGAAATCCGCGTGTTGATCCGGTGCCCGGTGGCGAAGGTGAACTCGGCACCGGAGAGGTTGGCGAAGAAGGTATGGGCGAAGTTGACGTCGCAGAGCCAACGGGTCCCTACACACCGCCGCACATGGAAGGCCGCGAGATTATTCGCGCCGGCGTCTTGCTTCCGTTTACGCATCCGAACGAGCGCGTGCGCCAACAAGCCGAAGGCATGCTGGCCGGCATCGAGCTCGCTTTGTTTGACTATGGTAATGAGAACATTGTGATCTTGCCGAAAGATACGGGCGGCTCGCAGAGCCAAGCCGTTGAGGCGGCTGAGGATCTTGCGGCGCGCGGTGCCGATGTCGTCTTGGGTCCGCTCTTTGGAGCCAATGTGCAACCGGTAAAAGCCGCGCTGACGCCTGAGGTTGAGACCGGCGGCTTTTTCGGCATTCGCCCGACTGAGACGGAAGAAGGCAAGCCGGTGATCGCCTTCTCAAATGATCGCTCAGTGGCAAGCTATGGCGCATGGCTCGCCTCAATCGCGCCGGAAGAAGAGGTTTCGGCGATCATCGAATATGCGGCCCTGCGAGGCTATGATCAGTTCGCCTTCTTCGGCCCGCAAAGCAGCCTCGGCATTCAGATCGAAGCCGCGATGCAGCAAGCTGTTCTGGAAAATGGTGGCTTCATGCTGACCTCTGGCTTCTATCCAGCAAGCTCAACCAATCCGAACACCGAAGCGGAATATTTCGCGACCACGATTGCTGCGGCCGTTGAGACAGGCGCCCGGGTTGCGGTGCTCGTACCGGAGCGGGGCAATCGTCTGCGCCGGATCGCGCCGCTGCTTGCTTATTACGGGGTCGACACGCGCGTCGTGAAAATGCTCGGAACGGGCGCTTGGAACGATGAAAACATTTGGCGCGAACCGAGCCTGCGCGGCGCTTGGTTCCCAACCGCGCCGTCGAAAGATGTCGCAGAGTTCGAGCAAAGCTTTGCCCGCATGTATGGCACGGAGCCAAGTTCCCTCGCCGCGGTTGCTTATGATGCCGCAGCGCTGGTGGTTGCGCTCTCGCAAGACGGCGCGTTGGAGCCAGCTGAGCTGATCAACCGCGACGGCTTCTTGGGCGTGAATGGCCTGTTCCGGTTCCGGGATGACGGCACCGCGGAGCGCTCTTTAGCGATTATGGAAATCGACCCAGCGACAGAAGATGGCACCGGCGTTCGCGAAGTTCTGCCGGTCTCGCCAAGCTTTGACTCAACGATCGGTTAAACGGTCTGGGTCTCAGTCTCTGTCTTCGGCGGATGCGGTAGGCCCAAGAGGCGCCGCGCCGCGATCCGGTGCGGTTCACGGATATGGGCCCCGACGAGTCCAAGCGCGGTTGCGAGCACGGTTGCATCATCGGTAAAGCCGAGCCCGGTTAGAACGTCAGGAATGGCGTCCACAGGCAGGACGAAATAGCCGAGCGCCGCAAACAAGACGAGTTTGACTTTGACCGGCGTGTCAGCATCGATCGCGCAATAGTAAGCTGACGCTAAATCATCGGCGAATGGAATGCGCCCAGCCACCCGCAACAGCTTTGGGATTAGCTTGCGTTTGGTCTTCCGTTGCTGCTTTTCCGTTGGAATTGGAAGCTGCGTCGGAACGGATTCGCCATTTTCTATGATAATTGCCGTGGGGTCAGACATTGGCCGCTCAGGTACTTCCCTCTAAATCGCCTCCAAGACATATATTGGAGGACTTCCTATGGAACTCAACTCAAACATTTCAGCCGTCGTCACGGGCGGGGCGTCAGGCCTCGGTGCTGCAACGGCCCGGCTGCTTGCGAGCCATGGCGTAAAATGCGCTTTGTTCGACCTAAATGAGGAAAAAGGCGAAGCCGTGGCGAGTGAAATCGGCGGCGTCTTTTGCAACGTCAACGTCACCTCTGATGAGAGCGTCGATGCAGGTTTTGCCAAGTCTCGTGCTGCGATTGGCCAAGAGCGTATTCTGATCAACTGCGCCGGCACCGGTAACGCGATCAAAACCGCGAGCCGCAACAAAGAAACCGGCGAAATCACTCACTTCCCGTTGGATAAGTTTGACCTGATCATCCAGATCAATCTGGTCGGAACGTTTCGCTGTATCGCAAAATCTGCCGCCGGTATGATGACGCTGGACCCGATTGACGGTGAGCGGGGCGCAATCGTCAACACGGCCTCGGTTGCTGCGGAAGACGGTCAAATCGGTCAGGCTTCTTATTCCGCGTCTAAAGGCGGCGTGGTTGGCATGACGCTGCCGATCGCGCGTGATCTTTCTCGTGAATTGATCCGTGTGAACACGATCCTGCCGGGCATCTTCAACACACCACTGCTGGCAGCAGCGCCTGAAAATGTAAAGCAAGCGCTTGGCGCGCAGGTGCCAAATCCGGCCCGTCTCGGAAACCCTGACGAGTACGCGTCCCTCGCGGTTGAGATGTGCAAGAATGGCTATTTCAACGGTGAAGATGTGCGTCTCGATGGTGCCATCCGGATGGCGCCGCGCTAAGCGCATTTCTTCCAGATTTAAAACGGTTAAAGCCCGCCAGATTGGCGGGCTTTATCCACTCTACTCGGTACTCTACAAACTCTACGCGATCGGCAGACTCTAAACGTCAGGACGCTGAATCTGGCCGACCAGGTTCATGAGTACCTCGTCAGCGTTAAAATATGATGGATCGCTTGGTTTTTCGCCCTTGCCCATAATGATCTCGGTTGTCGCTTCGTAACGCACCACTTCGCGATAGTCCCAAGCCGGGCCCCAGAAGGGGTCATAATAGCGAGAGCGCACGTGCCAGCTGCGCGGATATCCGTACAGGCGTCCGGCGCGGCCATAGAACCGGTAATTGCAATGGAAGTTGGAATAGAAGGGTGAGTGGTGAGCGAAGCCACTCGATACCACACGCCGGTCTTCATCTGTCTCCCGCCGGATCACGCCAAAATAATCAAAGCCTTCCTGATCCGTCAGCTCAGCTGCGCGATAGAGCAGGTAGGTTTCTACGGTTTGGCGATCGGTTAGACTGTTGCCAGCGAAGCTGATCTGCCATCGATCCGTTTCGATTTGTTGGTTGGCATAGCCCTTTTGATTGCCAATCGCCGCTTGATACGGTGTGGCCGTGGCACACGCCCCTAAAACGATAAGGGCGGCGAGGGCGGACGAGAGATGAAGTCGGGACATGATATTGAAATACCTCCTGAAGCCAGCATTCACAGACTGTTAACATAAGCAAGCTGAACGCCAGATAAATCGCGAAAGTGTGACAAAGGTCACAGTCATGTGATGCAGAATGCGAGATAAAGCCCCAGTGGGGGAGCGTATGCGGAGGCCAATCGGTCTGCCATACGCTGGCAACTATAACCGGGGACCCTTCGGCTTGGGTCCCCGGTTTTCTTTGTAGAGTGCTCTGATTTACTCGTCGCCTTTGAACAAAATGACCTTCTGATGCGGGAAGGGAATCTCGATTCCGGCTTCGTCGAGGGCCTTTTTGACCAATTCTGGCACGGTGAAGCGGACATCAAACCAGTGCTCGCCTTTGACGAAGGGGCGCACGGCGAAGTCGACCGAGCTATCATTCAGGGTCGAGACCACGACCACGGGCTCTGGATCGTCCAAGATGTGCGGATGGTCGGCAAAGACCTTTTTGATCACATCCCGAGCTTTATCGATATCAGTGTCGTAAGAGACGCCGAAGGTCAGCTCGACGCCGCGGACTTCATGGTGACTATGATTGATGATCTGCTCGCCCCAAATTTTGCCATTTGGAATGATGATTTGCTGGTGATCGAAGGTCCGCAGCACCGTGGTGAAGAGGGTGATTTCCTCAACATTGCCAAACTGACCAGCGGCATCGATAAAGTCGCCAACCTTATAGGGCCGGAAAATCATCAACATCACGCCAGCGGCAAGGTTCGACATCGCCCCTTGCAAGGCCAAGCCGACCGCAAGACCGGCAGCACCGAGCAGCGCAACAATCGATGTCGTCTCGACGCCAAAGCGGTTGAGCACCGCGATGATCACAAAGGCGAGGACGACATAGCGCGCTAAGCTGCCGAGAAAGTTGAACAGCGTATCGTCCAGTCGCTTATGCTGTTTGCCGATGCCGCGCACCATCGCGCCGACCCGGCCAGCGATCCAAAAACCAACAATGAGGATAATCAGCGCGAGCAAGACATTTGTCGCGCCCGACAGGATCGGCTGGGCCTGATCTGCCATGCCGATGGGTTCTAAGATCTGTTCTAAAAATTCCATGATGAACGCTCCCCCTTCATCTGTTCAAACTTTCGGGGCTTCGTCATCAAAACGTCCCCTGCCACGATGTAGGGGGAGAATTCGATCGCGCGCAAGGGCGTGGCCGCAGAGCGAGCCGCAAAGAGAAAGGGCGAGCCAATGGCTCGCCCTGTTCAATCGGTTGGCGTTTTACGCCTAAGCGGCGGCGCCCATGACGGCTTTCACTTCGAGGAATTCCTCGAAGCCATGCTCGCCCCATTCGCGGCCATTACCGGACTGCTTATAGCCACCGAACGGTGCCGAGAAGTCTGGTCCTTGGCCGTTGACTTGGATCTGGCCAGCGCGGATGCGATTGGCGATCTGCGCGGCTTCGGCCGGCTCACCTTGGACATAGCCAGCGAGACCGTATTCGGTGTCATTCGCCATTTCGACCGCTTCGTCCACGCTGTCATAAGGGATCATGACGAGGACCGGGCCGAAGATTTCTTCGCGCGCAATGGTCATGTCATTGGTGACGTCGGCGAACACGGTGGGACGCGCGAAGTAGCCGCGATTGAGCCCTTCGGGGCGGCCTGTACCACCGGCGACCAGCGTGGCGCCTTCATCGATGCCTTTTTGGATCAGGTCCTGAACCTTGGCATATTGGTTGCCATTTGAGATCGGGCCGATCGCGCCTTTATCCGCTTCGCGCGGCATTTGCACTTTTACCGCTTCAGCGGCGGCTTTGGCGATCGCTTTGGCTTCTTCATTGCTGCCACGCGGGACGAACATCCGGCTTGGCGCGTTACAAGACTGACCGGAATTGGTCATCATCTGCATGACGCCGCCACCGACCGCTTTTTGAAGGTCTGCACTTGGCAGGACAATGTTTGGTGACTTGCCGCCAAGCTCCTGCGCCACGCGCTTTACAGTCGGAGCGGCTGCTTGCGCGACCAGGATGCCAGCACGGGTCGAGCCGGTGAAGCTCATCATGTCGACATCAGGATGGCTGGAAAGGTGCGCGCCGACACTCGGGCCGTCGCCATTGACCAGATTGTAAACGCCTGCCGGAACACCTGCCTCGTGCATGATCTCAGTGAAGATCATCGCATTGAGCGGCGAGATTTCAGACGGCTTCAGAACCATGGTGCAGCCCGCTGCAATCGCAGGAGCGACTTTACACGTGATCTGGTTCAGCGGCCAATTCCATGGCGTGATGAAGCCACAAACGCCGATCGGCTCTTTGCGCAGCAGCGTCGAGCCGCGTTGCTCTTCGAACTCATAATTGCGCAAGATCTGGCTCATGGTTGCAACATGACCCATGCCGGCTGGAACTTGGGCCGCATTGGCGAGCCACATCGGTGCACCCATCTCATCAGAGATCGCTTCGGCCATATCGCCCATGCGGGCTTGAATGCCAGCGGTGATCTTGTCGAGCAGATCCGCGCGGTACTCAACACTGGTTTGCGAAAACTCAGGGAAGGCCGCTTTTGCCGCCGCAACGGCTTTGTCGACATCCGCCGATGAGCCCAAAGAGATGGTCGCAAACGGTTCTTCGGTCGCTGGATTTTCGACGTCGAGCGTGCGCGGCTCTACGGGGTCGACCCACTCGCCATTAATATAGAACTGGAGATACTCTTTCATGGCTTGCGCCTCCCATTATCTGTTTGGACCTCATTCTGCATCGCAAAAGGATACAGGCTTCTGCATCTATGTAAGCACAGGCCTGCCTCCAGGGAAGCCTACACGCAGCGTTAACGCAGCGAGGATGGAAGCGAAATAGAGCGCTGGGAGGATGCCGCCTCGCTTTACATGGGCACGAGCTCACCATCTTTCAGTCGATAAGACAGCGTCTTGATGGTCGAGATTTCGGCCATGGGGTCTTCAGCAAACGCAATGAAGCTCGCCTCGCAGCCAGGGTCCAAACATCCGACAGCGCGGTCGGGAAAGATCATTCGCGGCGTGTCCACAGCGGCGATTTTTAGAAGCTCTGGAGCCGAGACGATCCCTTTCTCGACGCCCGCAATCATGCCGTCTGTCATGCTCAAGCCATAGCTGTTTCCACCGATTACAATTGGAGCGCCGGCTTCTTTTAGGGCCGCGAGATTATGCTTCTCCCAGGTGAGGTATTTCTGCGGACGATCTTTCGCCCATTCTGTGACGATAAATGTCGTGGCCATGCCCTGGTCAGCGGCGCGCGCGGCATCGTCCCTTGAGAGTATGCAGTCGACCTCGACCGGAACATCGAAGTACGGACTTTGCGGGTCGCCGTCGGTTTCTTGGTAGCATGGCGCATGCGTTGCGTTAAACGCGCCTGCATCCAGCGCCGCGCGGAAGTCTGAAACGCTGGAGGTTGCAACCGCGAGGCGCTTGCCTGCAGTCTGAGCCAGGTCAGCGATTTGCGGCAGGAGAGCAGGATCCACACCGCCGCCCGGTCCCCATTTGCCCCAGCCTTCTGCGTAACGCTCACTCTGTCGCAAATAGACTTTCACATGATCCGGATCATAAGACAGCAGAAGCGCCATCTTCTCCGTCACATCGTCTTCGGTCTCAACAATGTAATAGGCATTGTCCGCGACCCGGCGGCTGGCGCGAATGGCGTCTTGGTT
>CAYNUI010000134.1:4942-7177 GCA_964400185.1 uncultured Hyphomonas sp. | reverse complement strand
GAGGCGGATACCGGAATGAATTGGGCAGAGGCGCACTAAGGCGCGTTTCGGGTCCAAAAACCTAAGACGCCTCACGAATACGGGTCTGCAGTGCACTCACGTTTGAGCCGCCATAGGTTTTGAACCACGCGTCCATCTCTTCCAGCTCTTTAGGTTTGCAGATCCCGAAGCCTTGAATGATCTCGCAGCCAATCTCGCGCAGGATAGCAAATTGCTGGGCGGTCTCGACGCCTTCAATAATCACGGTGAGATCAAGGTCAGTCGCTAGAGCATAAACTGACCGAACCAACTGAAGGGTCCGGTGATTATCCAGATCTGCGATCAGCGACCGATCGATCTTGAGCCCATCCATTTCTAGCTTCAACAGATTCGCCATGGTGGCGTGGCCGGAGCCAAAATCATCCATAATCGTCTTGATGCCAGCCGCGCGCAGCGCCCCGATTGATTTGACCGCCGCATCTTTCGCATCCTCGATTTGCGTCGATTCAAGGATCTCGACGACCACATCTTTTGGGTGAAGACCGCGCACGTCCAAATGCTCGCGGATGCCAGACACATATTCGGGCGACCGCAGAGACTCAGCCGAGGCATTGATCGAAACATATGGCACGTCATGACCCGCGCTGCGCAATTCAACGAGCGCATCCAAGCTGCGCTTCATCACTTCGAAGTCGAACTCGGTGAGGCGTCCCATTTCCGAGAGCACGGGCAAAATCAATCCTGGCGCAAGCAAGTCACCAGACTGACTGCGAATACGGCCAAGACCTTCCATACCGAAGACCGCGCCGGTTCGCAGACAAACTTGCGGCTGCAGTACACACGTCACGCTATCTTCTTCGAGCGCCGTTTCAACTTCGATCCGGAAAATTCGGTCACGCTCTAACTGGCTTCGCATTCTTGGTAGGAATGCCTGTGCGCGTCCGCGGCCTTCGCGCTTAGCGGCGTAAAGCGCGAGGTCGGCATCCGTCATCAAAGAGTCGATTGAACAGGCATGCCGCGGTGAGGTCACAAACCCAATGCTTGCCCCGGCTTGGCAGCGGATCCCATTCGCCATCATCGGGGCTTTGAGAAGAGACACGAGACGGTCGCAAAGCTTCTGACACTCTGCAGAATCAGCCGTTGCGGCAAGCGTCTTCGCAATAACAAATTCATCTCCGCCAACCCGCGCGACGAGCGCATCTTGTTGAAACTCGTCCAGCATGATCTTGGCGGCATTCTTCAAAACAGCATCGCCAACCGGATGACCATAGGTGTCATTGATGGACTTGAACTTATCGAGATCGACGTGCGCCAAGAGGATCTGGGTGGTGGACTTCGATCGCGAAGACAGGACGCGCTCCAAATAGCGATGCAGACCTTGGCGATTGGCAACCCCGGTCAAGGAATCATGGTGCGCCTGGTGATCGAGTTGCTCAGACGCTTGCACGAGACGGGTCTGAGAAACCCGCAATGAGCGGATCTGCGTCTGTACAGCGTGGGCAAAGTATCCGACGCCCGCCGCGCAAATTCCGGTCGATGCTGACAACATGACAATGGCTGCGATTTGTAGAGTTTCAGAGGCGTAAGGCGCTTCAGAAACCAACCCAATCCGCTCCAAGTACAAAAGCGAGACAATCGCGAGAACGACGCCGATCGCCGAAATAAGGGTCGCTCTCGCCCCAATAAATACCGCGGCCGTGACGGGGGCGGAGATCATGATCGGGGCAACGAAACCATCTGCACCACCATTCGACAAGCTCGCAACGAAGCCGCCAATAATGGTGACGACGACGATGGTCGCGGCGCTGGCCGTGTACAATTTCTCGTGGTGGCAGAGCCAGCTCAAACTCCCGATGAGAATGGCGGCCATAGCAGCGATCAGTTTGCCGACCGTCATTACGGGCATGATCACCGCGACAATTGCTAGGTACAGGAAGAGAATGAGCGAAATCGACATCGCCAAACGCGATAATAATCGCCGCTGATCAGCAAATTGCAGCTGATGCGAGACCTCGTCTTGAAGCGTTCCGATACTCACTCGATTAACTCAACCGCCTTCACCCAGCCCAAAGGATATACTTAAAGTTGTATATTTTTGGTTTATGAGCTGAATCTATTGCAGTTTTAGCACTGACGATTTGAGCGAATTCGCGCTTACTCCTCGGGGTCTGGAAACTCAGGTGGGCTCGGCATGCGAGCCATGCTGGTCGCCATTAAATGCGCCCAGATCTTAGCGTTCAGATCTTTTGCCTCTTG
>CAYNUI010000134.1:0-4842 GCA_964400185.1 uncultured Hyphomonas sp. | reverse complement strand
CGGCCAAGGATCATCCCAATATCGCTCATGAGCCCGCTCCATATTTCGGCCCGAGCCGCATCGCGAGCATCAATTCATGCGCCGCGTGCGTGAACCAACCCGACCAGGCCAATATCGGGTCATCATTTTCGCCTTCAGCAAAAGTCTTGTCGGACGTCACCCAAATGCCGAGGGCTTTGACGTGCGAGAAGAGCGACCACCATTCGAAGGCGGCAGGGTCGAACTCACATCCGGACGCCTTCTGCCAGGTCGCAATCGCGTCCGGCCAAGGGATAAATCCGGCCGCACGTTCCAAATCATTCGCACACCAAAGCAGGTCTGTGGCCCAAGCGAGATCTTCATACGGGTCGCCAATATGCGCCATCTCCCAGTCCAAGATCGCAGTGATGTTCCCGGCGCCGTCATGCAGGAAATTACCGGTCCGATAGTCGCCGTGTACAACCGATAAGCGTTGTGCGGGCGGTGGCGGGTTACGCTCTAAGTGTCGGATCGCCGCCTCGGCCACCGGTTGGGGCTCGCGGGCATTGGTGCGGATTTCGTTCGCCCAATAGTCAAGCTCTCGGCGCCAACACTCCTCTGGAAACGGGGCATCCGTCTCTCGCGATAAGGGGGAATCGTTCACGGGCAGGGCAGCAATTGATCCAAGATGCCGGAAGAATTGTTCACCAATTTCGGCGCGATGCGGCTCGACGTCTTCGATCTTAAATGGATTCAACGCTTCCCCGCCCTCGATCCGCCCCATGACAAAGAACGGGGCGCCTAGGGCCTCATTTTCGGTTTCAAGGAAAAGCGCTTCCGGCACCGGCAGGTCGCGCTGCCCGTAAGCACTCTGGATGGCCGCGAACTCAACCCGGCGTTCGGTGTCTATCAAACTGTCCGGCGGATCGCGGCGCAGAATAAGCCCTTTGGTCTTCGGACCGGTCGCGTCTTCGTAAGTCAGGTCAATCGAATAGGTCTGCCGCGAGGCCCCGCCATGGATGCGATTGATGCTGACTACGCGGGCTTTGCTTGCCCCCGGCAATCTCGCTTCCGCATAGGCCGCGAATTTTGTGGCGAGTTCATCCTCATGCATCGAGTACATCCTTCCAACCGCTTGGCACGTGCGGTCCAAGCGTCAATTGCTCAAGGATGCCTATGCCTTCGCTGCTTTGACCGTCCGGGCCTTTATGGGTCGCTTTCACGATGGCCTGAATGTGTAGATTGTCCGGCTGCTGCCAGGGTAAGTTATCGGGCGTCAGGTCCTCGCGCGTGACCGATAGGTCGCCGCGATAGGTGCCATGCCCCATGCTCGGATGACCATAGCCGATCCCCTTCATCATAAAGGTGGAGAGCGGCTCATACGCCACTTCATGCGCCCTGCCCTGTCCGTCCTCGACATGTAGCGTGGCGGATTGAGCGCGGCGGGTGCCCTCTCGCCAAGTGACATCCATTTTGGGGCGATTGAGGTGCAGGAGCGCCTCATGTTCTGCCCCATCCATGGCCAGCACGGAACGGGTATTCCAGACCCCACCGCCGCCATCTTCATTGACGTGAAAATAAAGCGACAGATTCGGGAAATTAATCGGCGCCCAGAGCCAATAGAATTGTGGGAGCTGCATCGGCAAGACAGGCTGCTCGTCGCGCTGACCGATCGGTCGGACCCCCCAACTGCGATCGCGCGTGCCAAGAAAGTCTTTGACCTCCACCGCTTCGCCATCGGCGCTCAGAGACCCTTGCCAATGCCCGTTTTGGGTCATCCGCGTGCAGTCAATGAGCATGCGCGGACCCTGGCGATAGGTGAAACGCGGCTCCTCAATCGGGAAGTGTCGACCGGTGAAGGTGACATCGAGCGCAATGCCTTCGGTCTCTTCCAGTTTGAGGCGGACCGATTTTAAGGGCTCAACCACCTCGACGCTGAGTGGGCCGACGGTCGTGTCCATCCGCTCCATGCCAAGAAGACGCGAGACATGAATCGACTTCTGGACGCCGTCTTTCAAGATTGAGACGGCTCCATCCATGACATTTAAATGCGGATAGACGCCGAACGCGGCCGCGAAAAAGACCGAACCGTCCGCAGAATACCCATTAAAGAAAAACCGGTCGTAGAAGTTTCGATCGGACCCCGAATACGCCACTGGTTCCGGTGTCTGGTGGATCGGATATTCGTCACCTTTGGTGAGCATGTCTTCGGCCTCCCGTGGCGTGATCTCTTTTCGGATCGATTGAGCCCTTTACGTTGGCCTTCAAGCCAAGTTTACGTCAATGCCTATCGGAGGGAGAACATGGGGTCAGTTGTATCCGTCGAAGAAGTGAACGCGTTCTATGACTCGGTGTTCCAAGGCAGCGGTGAGCAAGAGCGCGTGCTCGAAGTCAAAGAAAATTATGCGCGCATTCGCCAACCCGTAGACAAAGGGAACATCCGTCCAGGTGGCTATATTAACGGCCCAACCCAAATGGCTGTCGCCGATAGTGCCGCCTATATCGCGGTCTTCACCCGCATTGGGATCACGCCCATGGCCCTGACCAGCAATTTGAACATCAACTTCATGCGGCCCTGTATTGGAGAGGCCGTGATCGCTGAAGCGCATGTTCTGAAACTCGGCAAAACGCTGGCGGTGATCAGCGTCGATATCCGAGCCGAAGGCAGCGATAAGCTGTCGAGCCATGCCGTGGTCAATTATTCAATCCCATTGGAGACGTCCTGATGGTGACAGTCTTAGGCGCCGTCGCAGGATTTATCGCCGTAGCGCTTGGCGCTTTCGGGGCGCACGCATTGTCATCAGGCTTCGATGAGAAAGCGACCGGTTGGTGGGAAACGGCGACCTTCTATCTCCTGGTACACGCGGCTTTGGTCACTGCGATTTCGGCGATCGACCAAAGCAGGTTCGGTCTCGCGGCAGCGGTTCTGCTTGGCGGCGCGGTGCTTTTTGCCGCCACTTTGTACGCGATGGCACTAGGCGCCCCGCGATGGTTTGGCGCGATCACGCCGATCGGGGGTCTCGGCATGTTGGCTGGCTGGGCCATGATCGCGTGGGCTGCTTTGAAAGCCTGACCTCGCGAAACCCTTTTCTTGCGCCAGGGCGAGGCGTATCACCCCTTCAGTTTAGACAGTTTAAGGGAGGGCTCACATGAGCTTGTTCGATCTTTCAGGAAAATCTGCGATCATTACGGGGTCCTCGCGCGGCATCGGTAAAGCCATTGCCGAACAATTCGCTGCTGCTGGCGCGAAAGTCACGATCAGCTCGCGCAAGCCTGGCCCCTGCCAAGAGGTGGCTGGCGCGCTGAATGAGAAGCATGGCGACGGCACAGCCATCGCGATCCCGGCTAACATCTCTGAAAAGGCCGAGCTCCAGGCCATGGTCGACGCCACCAATGAAGCTTTCGGCAAAGTCGACATCGTCGTCTGTAACGCCGCCTCGAACCCTTATTACGGTCCGATGGAAGGCATCTCTGACGAGGCGTTCGAGAAGATCTTGTCGAACAATATCATCTCCAATCACTGGCTGGTGCAGATGTGTGTGCCGCAGATGCGCGAGCGCAAAGACGGCTCGATTATCATTGTCAGCTCCATCGGTGGCCTGCGGGCGTCTCCGGTGATCGGCGCCTACAATATTTCAAAAGCCGCCGACTTCCAGCTCGTGCGCAACCTCGCGGCCGAATATGGCCCCGACAATGTTCGCGTGAACGCCATTGCGCCGGGCCTCATTAAAACTGATTTCGCCCGCGCCCTGTGGGAAAACCCGGAGACTCTGAAACGTGCCACCTCAACGACGCCGCTCCGCCGGATTGGCGAACCGGTCGAGATTGCGGGCGCTGCGGTCTATATGGCCTCTGACGCCGGCAGCTTCATGACCGGCCAGATGATGGTCGTCGATGGCGGACAGACGGTCGTTTAAAATGCCGAAAATGATCGTCCCTGACAGTCTCAAAGAGCGCACGGAGCAGATGCAGTTCGCACCGGCCGTGCGCGCCGGCGATATGGTGTTTTGCTCCGGCGTGATCGCTGCCCTCAAAGAAGGCGAAGAGGCAACGGACGACGCCTATTTCAGAGCCGCAGACGAAGCCTTCGCGGAGATCGATATGATCTTACGTGAAGCGGGCGGCAGCATGGCCGACGTGGTCGATATGACCGGATATCATGTCGACTTTAACAGTCACATGGCACCGATGTTTCAAGCCAAAGCGAAGTGGATGCCGGGGCCTTTCTTCTCCTGTTATACCTTGATCGGGATCACATCCCTGTTCAATCCGCTCGGCTTTGTTGAGCTGAAAGCCAGGGCCTATATTCCAGAATGACACGCACAGAACTTTCAACCGAACAGCAGGGCTTCTTTGACCGGCTGAGAAATGATCAATGGGAAAAACCTGAAGGCATCCGCAATCTCGACATTCGTCCGGAAGAGTGGCTGAAAGAGGTCCGCTATGGCTATGTGCGCTATGAGTGGCCCAACACGGGCGATCGCGACATTTCCGAAGGCCGCGTCTTTGGTGGATGGGTGGCAGGCTTAAGCGACCACATCGTCTCAATGTGCATGGCCTCAGGCCTCGAGGACGGCGAATGGTTCACCACGACCGAACTGCAAACCCGGATCTTCCGCCCCGTCCCGCACGGCCTAATCACGATTGAAGGCCGGTTGGTCTCTCGCGGCCGCACAACCGGGTTTGTCGAGGCCGACTGGCGAGACGAAAAAGGTCGGCACTTGGTCCGCGTCAGCGCCGCGAAAGCGATCCGCACGCGAGCTGAGTTGGGGATGGGGTGATATAAACAAACATCCATTACTTCCTCTCATCCCGGCGCAGGCCAGGAGCCCCGGAAGTCTTGGACGGAACTCGTGGCACGAGATCCCGGGTCAAGCCCGGGAT
>CAYNUI010000133.1:0-7201 GCA_964400185.1 uncultured Hyphomonas sp. | reverse complement strand
GCATTCTGGGTTTGGCGATCGGCTTCGCGCTTCCATTCGCAGCCTCCGTTTGGCTTTATGACAATGCGCGCATTTTCACGATTGATGCGGTCTGGTTAGCTCTAATCGTGGCCTTCCTTTGCCATGAGCTCGCCTATTATTGGGAACACAGGCTGGGTCATCGCGTCGGCCTTTTCTGGGCGTTCCACTCAATCCATCACTCGTCAAATGAGTTTAATCACTCCACGGCGGCACGAGGGTTTTATTTGGATGGAAAGCTACAGATCATAGGGGCACTGACGGCATCAATGCTCGGTGTGTCGCCAATGGTTTATCTTGCCATTGTCGTGGTCAAAAGCGCCTTCGGCATTTGGAACCATGCGAGCTATGTGGGCGATTTAGGCTGGATGGAAAAAGTCTTCGCCACGCCGCGCAACCACATGGTGCATCACGCTAATCAAGCAAAGTATATCGACAAGAACTACTCTCAGGTCCTGATCTTGTGGGATCGTATGTTTGGGTCATTCCAACCCTACGAAGAGCGGCCGATCGTTGGTCTCGTAAAACCCGTTCACGACGACAATCCTTTGACCGCCCAATTCGCGGGCATCAAGCAATTGTTCGATCGCATGGCAACAGCTGATAGGTGGCGGGATAAAATTGCATATCTCTACAGGCCGCCCGAGTGGTCACATGATGGCATTTGCCGTAGCGATTGCCCAAAATACAAGGCGACCATCGTTCCCGCGGAATAGTTGTCGCATCGCTTTAGATTGAATTTGAACCGCGCGCTTCGATGCCGATGGCAGATATAATCTCAGCGTCTTAAATTCGTCCCAAAACGGTCGCTCATCAATTCTGAAACGAGACTCAAAGCCGACTCAACTGTCGCGCTTATTCGGTATCGTCGATAATTCCGCCAGGTTCGAAGGGTTGGTCCTCGAGCTCCAACAAATAGGCTGGCAGCTGCCCCGGCGGGCATTGCTCGACGAGGCTCTGTTGAACCACGTTTGTCGTCGCCGTGCCGATCTGCGCCGACCGCATCAGCCCGCTCATCAAGAACATGATGGCGAGGACGAGAGCAACGGCGAGCAACATGATCCGGCCGAGCACATCATCTTCGGTCCCATTTGGTGCGATTGGCGGGTTGAGCTCGCTGGTGGCGATCGGCGGAATGATGATTTGTTCTGGCGCCGGTTCGGCAGGCGGCGCAGCCGCTGGGGCTGCCGCCGGTTTCGCTTTCGGACCCTGCGAAAGCGGATCGGTCGGGTGATTTTCCTTCCAGACCTCTTTGCCCTCTTTGTCGCTGGCTTTGAGCGCCAGCCAATCGCGCAGGTCAACACGGCCATCTCTCCGCCCGAGCTCGTCGACCAATTGATAATAGCCTTCGACCAATTTGCGCGGTCCCATGCCGCTCAGAGCGTAGCGCTCATCCTCGACAAAAGGTTCGTCGGGGACGGTCGCGTCTAAGCCCGCTTGCAGAAGCGTGCCGGGTTTCGAGCGCGCATGATGGGCCACCGCATGCACCCAATCGCTGTCGGCCTGTTCGCTATCGCAAGCCTCTTTCGACCAAAGCACCAGTACAGACTGCGAATTGTCGGCATCGCGATAGTCACGCGGGGTCGGCGTCGTATGCTCGCGCTTCTTGTCGTATCGGACCTTAAATTTGAGCGCACGCAAGCGGCGGACAATCAGTTCCGCTTTCTCGCGATCAGCCAGGCTGCTGGCCAAAAACACATCATAGCGCGCCATGAAACGTCTCCCTAGAACTCACATCTCTGACAAAGACAAAACCGCTTGGCCAGAGGATTCCCCTGTTACGGCACAAAAGCCCTGGTTTTCACCTCAAAATGCGTTAATCCCCGGCCAGCAGATTTTCGGAGGCATCGATGGGCTTCAAATGCGGAATTGTTGGATTGCCAAATGTCGGCAAATCGACCCTGTTCAACGCGCTCACGCAGACCGCCGCGGCACAAGCGGCGAACTATCCGTTTTGTACGATCGAACCGAACGTTGGCGAAGTCGCCGTGCCGGAGCCCCGCCTGGCCAAACTCGCCGCGATTGCAGGGTCGAAAGAAGTCATCCCTGCGCGCATGAATTTCGTCGACATTGCAGGCCTGGTGGAAGGTGCGTCTAAAGGCGAAGGGCTCGGCAATCAGTTCTTGGCCAATATTCGCGAGACCGATGCGATCATCTATGTTCTGCGCTGCTTCGAAGACGACGATATCACGCACGTCTCCGGCAAGGTCGATCCCATTGCCGACTTGGCTGTGGTCGAGACCGAGCTGATGCTGGCGGATCTGGAGAGCCTGGAAAAGCGCAAAGTGAACTGGGTCAAGAAAGCCAATTCCGGCGAAAAGGAAGCCAAAGCTCAAGTCGCTCTGATCGACAAAGCGCTGAATGAACTGAATGAAGGTCGCCCGGCGCGCCGCGCTGATGTCGATGCCGAAGAGCGCAAGGCTTGGAATATGCTGCAGCTGCTGACGGCGAAACCGGTCCTCTATGTCGCCAATGTCGACGAGGACAGCGCTGCAGACGGCAATGACTATTCTAATCGCGTCCTCGACTATGCCGCTGAAGAAGGCTCACAAGCGGTCGTTATCTCGGCGCAGATTGAGGCTGAAATCTCGCAGCTCGAAGATGAAGAGCAAACGGAGTTCTTGGAAACGCTCGGTCTTGAAGAACCCGGCCTCAATCGCTTGATCCATGCGGGCTATGCATTGCTCGGCCTACAAACCTATTTCACGGCTGGGCCAAAGGAGTCTCGCGCCTGGACGATCCGCCAAGGCTGGACCGCGCCGCAAGCCGCGGGTGTCATCCACGGCGATTTCGAAAAAGGCTTCATCCGCGCTGAGACCATCGCGTTCGAAGACTATGTCGCCAATGACGGCGAGACCGGGGCCAAAGATGCCGGCAAGATGCGGGCTGAAGGCAAAGACTATGTCGTCCAAGACGGCGACGTGATGCTGTTCCGGTTCAACGTTTGACGGAGCTCTTCGCAGGCTATGGCCTGAAGGCTTTATTTGGCGCGGCGGCGCTGCTGCTCACTTTTGTGGCTTTTGTTCCCTATTATCGCGGCATCCTGCGCGAAGAGGTAAAGCCGCACGTCTTTTCCTGGTTCATCTGGGCCGCCGGGACGGTGATCGTGTTTGCCGCGCAGCTCTCAGATGGCGCAGGTATTGGAGCATGGCCGATTGGCGTCTCGGGCTTGATGACAGGCGGCGTAGCGCTACTGGCGCTCGCCCGCACCGCGGATACAGGCATTGTCCGAATGGATTGGGTGTTCTTAGTCCTCGCCGCGAGTGCGTTGCCGCTTTGGTTCTTCACCTCGACCGCCTTGTCAGCGGTAATTATTCTTACAATCGTCGACCTGCTCGGCTTCGGGCCATCGGTCCGCAAAGCCTTTGATGCGCCAAATGAGGAAAGTGTCAGTTTCTTCGTGATCGGGGCGATCCGGAACGTTTTTGTGCTGTTGGCCTTAGAGCATGTCTCCTGGACGACCGCTTTGTTTCCGGCCGCGGTCGGATTGGCCTGCTTCGGATTTGTCGGATTAATCCTTCTCCGACGCCGGATGGCGCAGAATTAATCGGCCTCAGTCTCGACAAAGTTCTGTATATGTTCTAGCCCGAATCGGGTATAGGATTGAACCATGGAACCCATTATCCAAATCGGTGAGACGGGGCTCGACCTCATCCATGTCCTGGCCATTGTCGCTGTGCTGGGGCTTGGTGCCGCCTGTTACAAATTCCGAGAGCTTTTAGGTCAGGAGCAAACCCTGCGCGAAGAAGCATCTGTGGACCTCACCCATGCCGAGGAAGAGCTGAAAACGCAGCGCGCCCGCGCCGAGACCGCTGAACTGCAACTTGCGGAGCTGCGTGGCCAAACCGCCAAGCAAAACGAAGCCTTCGGTGAGATTGCGCGCGGCGTCATGCAGCAGACGCAAAAGCACTTCATCGCCATGGCGGATGAGACCTTCAAGAAGCACCGTGAAGGCGCCAAAGGCGAACTCTCTGAATTGATGAAGCCGATTGGCGAGAACTTTACCGAGTTCAAAAAGCGCGTTGCGGATATCGAAAAAGTGCGCGCGGAAGACAAGTCCGCGATCCAAGAACAAGTCAAAGCGATCGGCGAAAGCCTGCACCGCAACACCGCTGAGACGGGCAAGCTCGTCAATGCGCTGACCGCGCCAAAAGGCGGTGGGCGCTGGGGCGAGATGACGCTTCGCAATGTGATGGAACAGGCAGGCCTGTCGGGGCATTGCGATTTCAACGAGCAAGTGAATGATGAGACCGAAGAGGGCCGCCAGCGCCCGGATGCGGTGATCCATTTGCCCGGTGGGCGACAGATCGTGGTCGACTCTAAAGTCTCACTCGAAGCCTATATGGCCGCTGCCTCAGCCGATGATCCAACGCAGCGCAATGTGCATTTGAAGACGCACGCGACCAATGTGCAGCGCCATGTCGATGCGCTCGCCTCAAAGCGCTATCAGGCCAATCTCGACGAACGCGTGGACTTTGTCGCGATGTTCATTCCGGGCGAGAATTTCTTTGCCGCGGCATTGGAACACGCGCCCGACTTGCTGGAACGCGCTTACTCTAAGAATGTCATCGTCACCACGCCGTCGACCCTGATCGGGCTCGCCAAGACCGTCGCCTATGTCTGGCGCCAAGAGAAGATGACGCAAAATGCACGCGAGGCGGCCCAACTCGGCCAACAGCTTTATGAGCGCATCGCCACCATGGCGGGCCATATCGAAAAGCTCGGCAAGTCGCTGAACACGTCGGTCAGCCATTTCAATTCCATGAACTCGTCGCTCGACAAACGCGTCATGCCAACCATGAAAAAGTTCCAAGACTTGTCCATCGCTCCGCCAGATAAGCCGATGCCAGAGCCGAAACGCGTGGAAGTCACCGCAGATGCAGGCGCGCAGCTGGAGCTGATCAAGAAAGCGAAGGCTTAATGCTTGTTCTTCGAATCGGCTGAGCCCCCACCCAAGGAGCGGCCTAACCTCGAAAATCTGCCGGGATCGGGCAGTCGACACAGATGCGATTGTCGCACAGGCGACAAAGCGAGCAGCGCTCAAGGTCGGTCGTATCCATGCTTGCGAGGATTTTGTGAAGCAGGCTGTCGAACGTCTTCTGTTCGGACAGGTCGAGCGCGCTGAGAAAGGGTTTTAGAGCAGCCAGTCGTTCGGCCAGCAGTTCTTCACGGCGTGCGTCGCCTTCTTTGGTGAGATAAAGCGCGATGGTTCTTTTGTCTGGCCCGCGCCTACGTTCGACCAGCCCGTCAGCAACAAGACGATCAATGAGGCGAACGGTTCCGGGATGCGATAAGCCGAGGATGCGCCTTAGCAAGTCGTTTGAAGGCCCCAAGCCGTAGCCGATAACGACTAAGGCCGCCGGTGTTTCGCCTGAATGGTTCAAGACACTTTGGGCCGTTTCGGCAATGCGGTCTGAGACGGCGAGCCCGACTGCCCCCAGCAAATTCGCGGTTTTGTCACTCATCTCGGAATCATATGTGCGCAATGCACGTTTTTCAACTTGACTTTAATATGTGCGGAGCACACATGTTAGCAATCTTATCCATCGATACTGAACTGGAGGACCGTATGTCGGGTCATCAAGCATCTCTTTCCGCCGAACACTTGGACTTTTTTGAGCGCTTCAAATCGTTCTGGTCTGCGCCATCAGGGCCGCGCGTGGCGGAGCTTATTGCGCCGGATGCCGTCATTCACTTTTCTGGGCAGGGGACGTTTTCGGGCGCAGAATATATCGACGTGATGGCGGGTCTTCTCGCCTCAATGGACGGGCTGAAAGTCGAGCCCGTGGATTGCGCTGGCAATGGCGACATTCTCTATATCCATTGGCGTACGACTGTGACGATCGATGGCGAAACCATCGAGTATCCAGGTGTCGACCGTTTTCGACTGGTCGATGGCATGGCGGTTGAAGAATACATTCTCTACGACTCAGCCGTGTTGCAGCCGAACGCGTAACCTGGATCGCACAGCGTCTGAGACGATTCACGCATTGCGAAGAGAATGTACCGTCTGATAGACGGGCCGAAATTCTTGTCGCTGTGAGATCAAGCATATGCAATCAATCGACGCTGATGCAGGCGAACCTTCCCTAAAACAAGGTCTTCTCGATCCGGCCGATTGGTCGGCCTTCGACAAAGCGGCTGCCCGTGCGCTCGCCGCGGCCACAGCCAAAATGAAACATGCGTCTGAGGGCCGAACCTGGACGCCCACCCCAGAACCGCTGAAGCGCGCCTTACAAATTGCGCCGCCTGTTTCAGGCCTTTCCGCGGATGAACTGGTCGACCGCCTGGTTGAGATCTTGCCCTATGGCGTTGGTAATACACATCCGCGCTTCTTCGGCTGGGTGCATGGGTCGGGCGCACCAGGCAACTTGCTGTCGGACATGATCGCCGCCGCTATGAACGCCAATTGTGGCGGACGCGACCATGTCGGGATCTATATTGAACGCCAGGTCGTCGATTGGTGCAGAACCCTTATGGGCTTTCCTGAAGCGGCCAGCGGGTTGATCGTCAGCGGAACCTCTATGGCGAGCTTGATCGCGGCTAAAACAGCAAGAGATGCAGCCCTCTCATTTGCCAATCGCAAGGCCGGTAACGGCTCAACCCAACTGGTGGGCTATACTTCGCAAGAGGCGCATAATTGTCTCGCCCGCGCGTTTGATTTCATCGGCCTTGGCGAAGCGGCGCTGCGCCGGGTGCCGGTGACCTCAGATTTTGAGATCGATCTTGAAGCGCTAGCCGAGCAAGTCAGCGCTGACCGCGCTGGAGGGTATCAACCCTTCTTCTTGGCCGGTACAGCCGGGACCGTGAATACGGGCGCGATTGACGACCTTGATGGGCTTGCCACGTTCGCACACAATGAAGGCCTTTGGTTCCATGTCGACGGGGCGTTTGGCGCCAGTGCGATCCTGAGCCCCGATCATTCGCCCGCGTTGAAGGGGATCGAGCGGGCGGACTCGCTCGCCTTTGATTTCCATAAATGGATGCATGTGAATTATGATGCCGGGTGCGTACTTATTCGCGATGGAGATTTGCACAAGCGCGCTTTCGCAAATCGCCCAGACTATCTCGCCGCCGGCCGCGAAGGTCTGGCTGGCGGAGAACCCTGGCCCGTCGATTTTGGGCCTGAATTGTCCCGCGGCTTTCGCGCCTTAAAGGTTTGGGCGCATTTATTGGAGCATGG
>CAYNUI010000132.1:0-7275 GCA_964400185.1 uncultured Hyphomonas sp. | reverse complement strand
AAACATAGGAGCGGATCTGGTGGCCCCAACCAATCTCGGTTTTTGAGTCATGGCTATCCTGCGCCGCTTGCTGACGCTTTTGCAGCTCGACCTCATACAGGCGCGAGCGGAGCATCTCCCACGCAGTCGCCCGGTTCTGGTGTTGAGACCGGCCCGACTGACAAGCCACCGCAATCCCAGTTGGCTCATGCGTCAAGCGAACAGCCGAGTCGGTCTTGTTGACGTGCTGCCCGCCTTTACCGGAGGCGCGATAGGTATCTGTGCGCACATCAGACGGATTGATCTCGACGTCGATTGAGTCGTCGATCACCGGGGACACGGCCACGGACGCAAAACTGGTATGGCGGCGCGCGGAACTATCGAACGGCGAAATCCGAACCAGGCGATGCACCCCCTGCTCTGACTTCAGCCAGCCATAAGCGTTCTCGCCTTTAATCAGCAAAGTCGCTGATTTGATCCCGGCTTCGTCGCCTTCATGGCTCTCGACTTCTTCAACCTTATAGCCAGAGCTTTCAGCCCAGCGCACATACATGCGACGGATCATCGAAGCCCAATCCTGGCTCTCGGTGCCGCCCGCGCCGGAATTGATGTTCATATAACAATCATTGCCATCCGCCTCGCCAGAGAGAAGCGCTTCAAGTTCCGCTTTCTCGGCTTTTTCGGCAGCGCGCTTCAAGGTCGACAAGACATCGGCCAGCATGTCCTCATCGCCCTCAGCAAGCTCAAGCAGCTCCAAACCATCAGAGGCTTCGGTCTCAAGCTCGGTCACCGTCTGCATACCGGTTTCGAGCTTTTGGCGCTCAGCCATCAATTTGCGGGCGTGTTCGGGATCATCCCAAAAGTCAGGGCGCTCGGAGAGCGCGTTTAGCTCATCCAGGCGTTTTTCGGCGACGTCCCAGTCAAAGACGCCTCCTCAGCAGCTCCGATGACTGCTTGATTTGTTCGGCAAGGGCGAGAATTTCTGCTGACATTCTGGTTCCTGAAACTCAAGTGATCGCTGGAAATGGAGGCGTTTCACGTTCAGGTCAATAAATGTCCTCGTCGATATCCTCAACAATCACATCTGACTCAATGATCTCACCGGTCTCTGGATCGATCTGCGGCGGCAATGGCGTTGCATTATCGAAGATGGAATTGTCGCCAATGCCCGACAGGCTGAGATTGGTATTATCGCTGAACACCATGCCGGGCTCTGTCCCAGGCCGGAAAGCTTCTAAGATGATCTCTTGCGAGTCGAAGGTTGGAATGCCGCCGGTGCGTGCATCAACGGACACCAATCGAACCCCTGGCGGGATACGGAATGGCAGGGCCGGCTCTTCCGCCAAGGCCCGCTCCATGAACTCAGTAAAGACCAGGCCTGCGACAGCGCCGCCGCCCTCGCCTTCGCCAAGCGTGCGCGGGGTGTCAAAGCCGGTCCAAATGCCGACGACCAGATCAGGCGAGAAGCCGAAGAAGAGCGCGTCGACATAATCGTTCGTCGTCCCGGTCTTACCTGCCAGCGGTTTGCCAACCCGGCGGGCCCGGCGCCCTGTGCCGCGCTCCACCACACCTTCCAGCATATGGACCAGTTGATAAGCGATGATCGGATCTACCAATTGCGTGCGGTCGTCCGGCAATGTTGGAGGCTCTGAGCCATCCCAGACCATGGCATCACAACCTTCGCATTCGCGTTGGTCATGCTGATAAAGCGTCACGCCGCGGCGGTCTTGCACGCGGTCGAGCAGCGTGGGCGTCACCTCTTTGCCGCCATTCACCAGGGCCGCATAGGCTTTTGCCATGCGCCACGGCGAGGTCTCGCCAGAGCCGAGCGACATGGCCGGATAAGGCGGCAAGCGATCATAAATGCCAAACCGCTCGGCAAACTCCGAGACTGCTTCCATACCGATATCTGTGGCGACGCGTGCGGTCACCTGATTATAGGATTTCTCCAATGCGACTCGCATGGTGACCTCACCATAGCTGAGGCCTTCTGCGTAGTTTTCCGGCTTCCAGACATCGCCCGTGTGATCGTCATAATAGACGTATGGGGAGTCCAGGATGCGAACCGATGGCGTGTAGCCGCGTTCCAGGGCGGCGCCATAAACGAACGGCTTGAACGAAGAGCCCGGCTGACGCACGGCCTGTGTGACGCGGTTGAACGGGCTCTTAAAGAACGAGTAGCCGCCCATCATCGCCAACACGCGACCTGTGTGCGGGTCGAGCGCGACGATCGCGCCTTCAAGTTCTGGAATTTGTTTGAGCTGCGCTTGGCCCACAGGGACCATAATCGGCTCGACAGGCGCTTGGACCTCGCCCTCTTCATCGGTCGCGCCTTCACGCGTCGAGGTGCTTTCTTCCAAGCTCATCGCTTGGCGACTGACTTCAGCGAGAATGACATCGCCCGCCCGCAATCCGGTACGACCGGCTTGGCGCTCATAAGTGTTCGCCCATTCAATGTCTTCTGCCGGAATGGTGGTTTCAGCCCCGTCGCCGAGGACCAGATCAGCGCCATTCTCGGTCACCCGTGTGACCATGGCGCGCTCCCAGGTGCCGTAGCCGCCCGGAAGGGTCACGGCATTGAGCTGTTCCATCACATCTTCTGCGCCGGGGTCGAGGCTCTTGAGTGGGCCACGATAATTGTATCGGCGATCATAGCTCTCAAGGCCCATCTGGAGCGCTTCTTGGGCTGCGAGTTGCAGCTTGGTGTCGATCGTCGTGCGGATAGACAAACCGCCCTGTTCCAGCTCTTCTTCGCCATAGAGGTCGATCAGCTGTTTGCGCAGCTCCTGCACAAAATAGGTCGCGGCGGCATATTCAGGGCCGTAGAGGCGTTTCGTCGTGTTGAGCGGCTTGGCCTTGGCTTCCTCTGCTTGTTCCTCAGTGATGTAGCCATCATCCACCATCCGGTTCAGCACATAATTGCGGCGCGTCAGGACGCGCTCAGGATTGGTATAAGGGTTCACGCGGCCAGGGAATTTCGGCAGCGAGGCGAGGACCGCCGCTTCCGACAAATCGAGCTCAGGCAGCGATTTGTTGAAATAGTTGAGCGCTGCGGAGCCGACCCCATAGGACCGTCCACCGAGATAGATCTCGTTCAAATAGAGCTCAATGATGTGCTCTTTGCTAAACGCTTTTTCCATGCGCTGAGCGACAATGGCTTCTTTGGCTTTTCGAACAATGGTTTGATCACGGGTCAGCAACATATTCTTGGCGACTTGCTGGGTGATCGTTGATCCACCCTGCAGCCCGCCGCTACCGGTAATCTTATTGCGCGCTGAATTGATGACGCCGCGCAGCATGCCGAGATAATCGATCCCACCATGCTCGAAGAATTTTTTGTCCTCGGCCGACACGAAAGCATGCACGACATGTTCTGGAATGGCTTCGTAAGGAATGAAGACCCGGTGTTCGTCGGCAAACTCATAAATCAGCGTGCCGTCGCCCGCATGGACACGGGATGTGACCGGCGGATTGTACTCAGCGAGCTTCTCAACCGACGGAACCGTCCGTCCCAGCGCCGCCATCCAGATGAAGAAGGCAATGACCGCCAAGATCCCAATCGCGACGCCGGCCGCGATGGTCCAAAGCAGGAAGGTCCATGTAAATACGCGCTGTTTGATCGCTGCCCACATATTTCAGGTCTCTCAATCCATCTGTATTGCGCGGTGAATCACACGCTAACGCGGCGAGACTAAGGCGCTTCTGCATCGACGAAAAGGTGGTCCGTCAGTTCGTTGCCAATAATAAATCTTGGCGATCGAAATAGGCATCGATGGCGCGCTTGATCGCAGCAGCAGATTTGCGCCGTCCGCGCTCTGATTTCAGGCGACGGGCATCGTCGGAATTGGTCAAAAACCCGATCTCAACCAGGACGGCCGGAATATCTGGCGCGAGCAGGACAAAGAAGTTCGCTTGGCGATGCGTGTTGCGCAAAAGCGGCCCGGCCTGACCCAGCTCTGGCACCAGGAATTCAGCAAAAATCGTCGAATTCGACTTGGTTTCGCGCACGGTGAGATCTTGGAGGATATCTGAAACTTCAGCGGACGTGCCGTCTTCGAAGGGCATATCCCAGCCAAACTTCTTCGCTGTCCCTTCCATGCGCGCCTCGCCACGGGTCGAGATCGTATAAACCGACGCGCCTTTGACAGAGGGTTTTCCAGCCGCGTCTGCATGCACCGAGATAAACAGGTCGGCCCCCCAATTGCGGGCCATGGTCACGCGGTCTTCATGCTCGACATAGACATCAGTCTCTCGGGTCAGACGCACGACATAGCGCGGGTCTTCCTCAATCATGGCTTTCAGTTTGAGCGAGGCATCCAAGACGATATCGGCTTCCTCGCCACCATGGATTGCGAGCGCCCCAGGGTCGCGGCCGCCATGGCCAGGATCAATGACAATGACCCGTCGTTGTCGCGCGGCCATTTGGATCATCGCACCAAATCCTGCAGGCTTCGTGGACGGCGCTTCTGGAGAAGCGAGCGGTGTGGGATCAAGTGTCGCGACCGGCGACGGGTTGAGGACCTGTGCCTCGGCTTCCGCATAACGGGTCGCCTCAAACCGCGCGAATCTCGACGCATCGCGCTGAGCAGCGCTTTTGAAGCGCGCCATTGAGACGCCCGAAAGATCTAAGATGAACCGATAAAGTTGTTCCGATCCTGCCGGCGGTAGATCAATCTCGCGCATCACCATCATCGGGCGATCAAGCTCAAACACGATCCGGTCGGTGTCCAGCGTATACGCAAACACACCGCCCGTGGGCGGCGCGAGGAAGGCATCGGACGACAGCTCAAAGCGTTCTGGCACCAGTTCAATCACCAGGCCATCTTCTGTCTCACGGATGAAAACACTCGGATTGAGCGGCGAGGCCGACGTCATGGTGATGCGTGTGAACTCGCCATCGCCTGCCACAGCAACCGATTTCACCTGCGCGACGCTCAACTGCGCGAACAGGAGCGTGAGAATCAAAACGAGGAAAGATTTCACAGAAAACATCAATCGGCTTCGCTCTTTTGGCGCCACCCCAGCGCTTTATTGTCTCAGCGTTTCTATTTTGTGTACGCCAGTGGTGATGAACACCAGATGATGCTTCATCTTGCTTGAACTGTGAAGGAGAGCAAGATGATCGACGGCGGGAAGCTCAAGGCGCAAGCATCTAAAATCGCGGTCCGCCTCGCCGGTGGGATCGCGCTCGCCAGTAGCGCGGCTACCGCGCAATCGGAGACATTGACGGTCTATAATGACGCGACTGGCGATGCCTATATTCAACTCGAACAGAAAAGTGGCATTGGTGACCAAATCCTTTGGAATTCCGACATGCAAACGGCAGGCGGAACCATAATTGGCACCGGATCCGGACATTGCACGCAACTTGATTCGGATCGAAACTTCTTCTGTTCTTTCGTCATAAGTCTCACCGATCGCGGCATTATTGCCGGACAAGGTGTGCAGCTCACCGAACCCCTCGAATCGACGTTCGCGATCACGGGCGGGACCGGGGAATTCGCCGGAATCGCGGGGCAAATGACCTCAACGCCGGTCGAGAACAGAGCCCGTTTCATCTATGAAATCGACTATCATTGAACCGTTCGAAACAGCGATTCAAACATTGATCGTCATTTAGAGGCCGCCAAAGCGCGTTTGTCTTGCGCAAGCGAAATCTTCCGCATGCCCGCATTTTGGGTCTTTCAATTCCGGGACAATGGGGGCATGTATAGCGCAACCCCAAATTGGGGCGCAACAGAATCCCCGAAAGGCGGGTGAACAGGCCTAATCCCCTGCACTATCGCCGAACCCGGAACGGATAATATGAGCTTACAGGTCGATACAATCGGAACCGCGAGCCGCTCACACCGAGCTGGCCGGACCGTTTGCATGCCTGTCCCTAATAACACATTTACTGGCGCGTTTCGCCATCGCCCGCGACGATTGCGGGCCTTAGCGCCGCCAGACTGCAAGGCAGCTTACAATGAGCAAACTTATGCTGATCGACGCGGTCCACCAGGAAGAGACCCGTGTCGCCCTCGTCAACAATGGACGTGTCGAGGACTTTGATTTTGAAACAACCGGCAGCGAACAATTAAGAGGCAATATCTATCTCGCGAAAGTCACGCGAGTAGAACCCTCCCTGCAAGCCTGTTTCGTGGAATATGGCGGCAATCGCCACGGTTTCCTCGCATTCAGCGAGATCCACCCGGATTATTACCAACTCCCGCAAGCCGACCGCGAGGCCCTGCTCGAAGAAGCCGCGCGCGAAGCCGCTGAAGCTGCGGATGACGACCCGGATGATGAAGACGATCTCGATGAGATCGAAGCAGACGCCGACACTGACGAGGATGAGGTCGACGAAACTGAGGCCTCTTCCGAAGAAGACGATGCTGATGAAGCGGATGAAGCCTCCAGCGAGGCAGACGCCGATGATGACGGCGACGAAGTCAAGGCCGATGCGGATGAAGAAACTGAAGCGAGCGCCGAGGCTGAGTCTGCTGACGAGCCGGACGCTGACTCAGACGATGGTAAGAAGAAGAAAGCGGCCAAGCCTGAACGCCGTCGACGCGGTGCCCGCAAGTCGCGCGGCACCTCGATCACGCGCCGTTACAAGATCCAGGAAGTCATTCGCCGCCGCCAGGTTCTGCTGGTCCAGGTGGTGAAAGAAGAGCGCGGCAATAAAGGCGCTGCGCTGACCACGTATCTGTCTCTCGCCGGCCGCTATTCGGTCCTGATGCCGAACACACCGCGCGGCGGCGGCATCTCCCGCAAGATCCCGAACGGCAATGACCGAAAGCGTCTAAAAACGGTGATGGACGGCCTGCAAGTGCCGAAAGGCATGGGCCTGATCGTCCGTACAGCGGGGGCCAAACGCACCAAATCCGAAATCCGCCGCGACTATGATTATCTCCAGAAGCTCTGGTCGAACATTCGCTCCAAGACGCTCGAGTCGGTCGCGCCCGAGCTGATCCATGAAGAAGGCGGACTCGTTCATCGCGCCATGCGGGATATGTTTGACCGCGAGATTTCCGAAGTCGTCGTACAAGGCGACCGCGCCTATCGCGAAGCCAAGGATCTCGCCAAGACGCTGATGCCGACCCAGGCCAAGAAGGTCAAACGCTGGACCGCCCAGGCCCCGCTCTTCGTCAAGGAAGGCGTCGAGGACCAGCTCGACTCGATCTTCTCGCCCACCGTGCAGATGAAATCCGGCGGCTATCTCGTCATCAACCAGACCGAAGCGCTGGTCGCGATTGACGTGAACTCCGGCAAATCGACCCGCGAACGCAATATCGAACAGACGGCGCTCCACAC
>CAYNUI010000131.1:3340-7306 GCA_964400185.1 uncultured Hyphomonas sp. | reverse complement strand
AGCGCTGCAAGATGATCGGCATAAGCAGACCCTGCCATTTCCATATCAACGCCGGCGATCGCCGCTTCTTTGGCGGCGTTGCGGTCTCCGTCCGTCAGACCATGCACGGAGAGTTGGCGAACGGAGTCCCAGTCGCTCACGACCAGGCCGTCATAGTTCCAACTGTCGCGCAGAACGTCCTTCAAGATGTACTCATTGCCGCTCGCCGGAATGCCATCAATGTCTCCGAAGGACGTCATGAACGTGGCGACGCCTGCATCTGCAGCCGCTTTAAACGGCGGCATGTACACATTGTGCAACTCATTGGTGGGGATGTTCGTCGTGTCATAGTCACGACCGCTTTCCGAAGCGCCATAGCCAACAAAGTGTTTGGCGCATGCCGCAATGGCGCTTGGGTCGGAAAGGTCCTCGCCTTGATAGCCTTTGATCATGGAGACGCCCAAAGTGGCTGTCAGGAATGGATCTTCGCCGAAGCTTTCTGCGATACGGCCCCAACGGGCGTCGCGTGAAATGTCGATCATTGGCGAGAAGGTCCAATTCACGCCCGACGCACTGGCTTCCTCGGCTGACGCACGCGCACACGCCTCTACGAGATCCGGGTTGAAACTTGCGGCCTGGCCAAGTGGAATTGGGAAAACCGTTTGAAATCCATGAATGACATCCCGGCCAATCAAGAGCGGAATCCCATGCGGGGCTTCGTTTAGGGCAATGTTCTGCAGTTCTTCACAAAGATGCGTATCGACTTGGTTGATGATCGCGCCAATTTTGCCCGCGCGAACGGCGTCTCTCAGCTCATCCGAAAGGATGTCCCCGGTTGCATCAACCTGTTGCAACTGACCAATCTTGTCTTCAAGCGACATTTTCGAAAGCAGTGCGCGCACGAACTCATCTTCGGACACCGGACGCGCTTCGTCTTGCTTGCGATCAAGGACAGACATAGCTTCACTCATGATTGTATCTCTTAGGCCCCCACCAGGGCGCTTTGATTTCGGTTCGCTTCCAGTTCGTCTCGTATCTCGCGTGCGCGGTCTTGCGTGATCCCGTAGGTCGCCACCGCCCAAATTGCGAACCCGGACGCGAGTACAGGCACGAAGGCATCAAATAGCCGGAGCAAGAAGATAGTTTGTTCGGTCTGATCCCCGCCGAGGGCAACATCAAACCCCGTCGCATTGAGCAGAATGCCGCCGCCTGCCAAAGCCGCAGTCATTCCGAGCTTAACAACCCACCAATAGATTGAGCCGTACATCCCTTCCCGCCGCTCGCCGCTCTTGAGCTCGTCATAGTCGACGACGTCCGCCATCATGGCCGGCATGAGCGTGAATAGGCCCCCAAGGCCGAAGGCGATGAGTGGGGCGGGTAAGATGACCAGGATCGGATGATCTGGATTGTAGCAGAACCATTTCAATCCATACCCAAACATCGAAATCACAGTCGACACAGCAAAGGCTTTGCGTTTGCCGATTTTTGTGCCGAGCCAGGTGACAAAAGCGATTACGAGGAAGGTTGAGAACGTGCCGACCGTCCCCGCATAGGCGGCGTATTCTGCCCCTTTCACGGTGTCTCCATCGAAGACGTAATAGATCGTCACATAAGTCGAAAACGCTGAGATCAGGATAAAGCCGTTAAAGACGAGGAAGGTCGCAACGCAGAGCTTCAAGAAGGGGACGAAGCTCAACGCTGCGCCGAAACCTTTCGCGAAGGACACAATGTTTTCGCCGATAGCCGCGAGTGTGCTCTTGCGAGGGCCGGCGGAGGCGTCATCATCTACTTGCGGCGCCAATCGCTCGCGCAAGAAGATTGCAGGCAGAACACCGACGGCGATCACAAATACGCCGATCATAATCGCAACGCCAGATGCGCCATGCACCATGTCGTCGAACAATTTGTCATGCTGCATGATCAGGAGCAGCCAAGGTGGAATGAAATAGGCGAGTTGGCCGATAAAGTTCTGAACGCCCATCAAGCGCGTGCGTTCATTATAGTCCGGTGTCATCTCATAACCGAGCGCGACCCATGGTGTCGCGAAGATGGTGTAGGCGAGATAAAAAACGATCGAGCCTATGAGGAAGAACCAGAAGTAAAAACTCTCGCTCTGCCCGCGAGGCAATTGCCACAGCAACATGAAAACAATGCCGACAAAGATCGCACCGACGAAAATGTACGGTCGGCGGCGACCCCATCTCGATTTTGTATTATCGGATATGTAACCCATGAGCGGGTCGGTCAGGGCATCGAACAGCCTTGGTAAAGCCCCTAGCAACCCAACCAGAGCAGGGTTCATGCCCAGCCCGAGGTTGAGGATGATCATCATAGCGCCGATCGAGCCAGCCAGAAGGTTATTCACGAACGCGCCAGCGCCGTAAATCAGCATATGATGAAATGGGACCTTATCGGCCTCGGCTGTTCTGTGGGCAGACATGATTATTCGTCAGCCTCTAGCGTTTCGGATTCTTTGCGCTGATAGACGCGGATCCAATCCACTTCCATTGTCTTTGGGAAATCAGCAAGCGAAACGCCGCCTGAATTATTGTCTTCAGCGAGGTTGCCGCCAATGGCAACGTTCAGGATGAGGTGAAACGGTTGGTCAAACGGCGCCGTTTTGGACTTGTTTGAGAATAGTGCACCGCTTCCCCAGTCTTTTGAGGTGAGCGTTGAATATGGCTCGCCATCAATGAACCAAGTGATCTTTCCAGCTTCCCACTCGACGGCGTAGGTATGGAACCCGTCTTCGGACGCTGGCATTTCGACATGCTTGCCTTTGTACTTATTGCGCGGCCACTCGTCGCCATAATGAATGGTGCCGATGACGCGGTTCTCTTCGCGGTTATCGCACTTTCGGCACAGCGCGCCGAGGTTCACGGCTTCAACAATATCGATTTCGCCGGACGCAGCCCAGCCACCGTAAACCTCATCCGTCGGCAGCATCCAAATGGCGGACCATACGCCTTGTCCAACTGGCATTTTGGCGCGCGTTTCGAAGCGCCCATAGGTCCAATCGGCTTTGCCTTTTGTGTTCAGGCGCGCAGATGTGAATGGTTGTTTCTTAGTTGCGCCGCGTTCCTCTTCAGGAACTGTTTCCAAAAGCCGAGGCGGTAGGGCAGGGCCTTCAGCTTGTTGGATCTGAGCCGTGATGTTGAGTTTGCCATCCGCGACATTCGAGTTGGTCGGCAAGGTCGTATAGCATTGGCGCTCATCATTACCGCCGCCCCAACAATCAACTTCGTGGGTCCATTTCGTAGCGTCGATTTCTTCGCCATTGAACTCGTCTGCCCAGACTAAAGTCCAACTGTCTGGATCGGGTAGACTGGTTGCGGGTGTTTCTTCCGCGACCACACTTGCGCAAGCGCCAAGCGCAAACGCTGTGAGCAAAGATGTTGAACGGAGCATATTCCGGCCTCCTGAACTATCGAGATTTGAATCAAACCCAAGGGGAGACGGAAGCCAAGAGTTGGCTTCCGTCAGGGAGGATTAGAAGTTCACGCGGAGGCGTGCACCATACGTCCGAGGACGATTGAAGAAGCGGGTATTATCAAACTGCGTGATAATGATCGCTTGTGGTTCTTGGACATCCGTGAGGTTGGACACATAGGCCTCGAAGCGCCAATTGTCCCAATTCTCTGGCGAGAAGCCCGCGCCCGCATCAAAGGTCCAGAAGTTACCGATCTCGTCATTCAGGCGACCCGCATCGGTTTCACCATCATTCGGATCATAGTCGATGCCGTTAAAAATGGTTGAGTTCGCCTTAGAGCGGTATCCGGCTGAGAAGATGCCGTCGAACTGACCATAGTCGGTGTACCAAACTTTGGAGAGCGACGCGTTGAATTGATACTCTGGCGTCCGTGGCAAACGATTGCCTTCAATTGAACGGTTCACAGCGTTGCCTGGATCGATGTCGGCTTGGTAGCGCGCATCTTGGATCTCTTGAGACTGAACAACTTTCGCCTCAGAGAGCCAAAGCAGGGTGCC
>CAYNUI010000131.1:0-3240 GCA_964400185.1 uncultured Hyphomonas sp. | reverse complement strand
GTCAGAGTCTCTGGACCATAAGTCGGCGCGAGAGAGTCTGTCTGGAACTCTGCTGGCGCGCCGCCAGCTGGCGAAATCTCGACCTGAGCACTGCTCAGTTCAGGAATGTTGTCATTGAACCCGCCAGACTTGTTACCTGTCGCGATCAAACCATAGAGGAGATTGTCGTCAGAGACATCATACTCGAGGCGGAAACGTCCATCGGTAAAGTTGTTGTCCAACGAACCACTTTGCAGGGCGATCGACGTGAGGTCTGGCACAGCAACAGCGAACGACGTGCGTCCAACAAGTGGCCCAAACACGGTTGGATCCCAAGCGTCGGCCGTCGCCTGCGAGAAGCAGCTTCCATTCGACGTGCCGTCGAAGCCGACCAAGCCATCGGGACAAAGCGGGCGATCACCGAATGGGATTGGATCGACCACTTCGCCATTGGCATAAATGTCGTCCAGACCGTCGCGCGCGCCGAATGTGGCAACGCCATCGAAGTAGAAGTCGATAACCTCTTGTGGTGACAATTGTTGGTCATTGTCTGTGTCAGGATTGAAGATCGTCCGATCAAAGCCAGCGAACTGGAACCCTTCAGTGCCGACTGGAGGTGCGAAACAGCATCCGAATCCGTCACCACCAATGATGAAGGTTTGGCCGAAGCGCGCGTTTACGCCAAACCGTTCTTTGTGGTCGTCAGTGTAGCGGATGCCGCCCGTGACGCGGAACTTGTCATTCACGCTGTAGGTCGCATCACCATAGAAAGAGTAGCTTTCTGTGTCGGTGAACTGATTGAACTCCACCCCATAGAAGAACGGGTTACGGTCACCCGTGGTGCCGAGGAAGGTCCGCTGGTTTTCTTCAAAGTAGAATGCGCCGGCGGTCCAATAGAGCTTGTCTCCTTCGTCAGAGAAGAGACGCAGTTCATGAATGGTCGACTCTGAGTCGGTGATGAAGTTCACGCGCGAGAAATTGTCGAATGTGCGATCGAACGGCATCAGATTGTCGAGTGCGCCTGGATACGCAACAGAAGCCGGGGTTACGAAGTCATAGTCGTAAACCAGGTCTCGGAATGAACCGATATATTCTGCATTGAAGAGATCACCGTCCCATTCGACATGAGCTTTAATGCCCCAATGCTCGGTATCTTCTTCCGGCGTGAAAGCGCGGCCAAAGACTTTGCGAGGATCATCGATGCTGTCGGGATCGATGCCATTGCCGAGGGCGTTCGCATAGTTCACACCAGTATAGCCGGTTCCTTTTTGCTCAAGATAATCAGCGGTCAGAGTCAAACGAAGACGATCGGTTGGTTCGATCAAGTAAGCTGCGCGAATACCGAAATCATCGGCGGCTTCAGCCACGCCAACCCCTTCAGCTTCTGAGGTCGGTACGTTGAGACCAAGATCAGCGCTGTCTGGTGTCACGCTTTCAAGATAAGAATCGTGCTCGACCGCGAAGGCGGCGACGCGGAACGCGGAGTTATCGGTGACGGCGATGTTCGCGACGCCTTCGAGACGAAGCTCGTTATAGTTGCCAACGCCAACTTCAAGCATGCCGTCCGTCGTGCCGAGGCCCGGCTTCCAAGGAATAATGTTTACGGAACCAGCCGTGGCGTTACGGCCGCGCAGTGTCCCTTGTGGGCCAATATTCACCTCAACGCGCTCAATGTCGAAGAAGGCTGCGCCAAATCCTGATGGGCGGGGCACATAGACATCATTCATGTGAGTCGCAGCAGCCGGGTCACCGAGTTCAGTATTGTTAGATGAGCCAACGCCGCGGATCCACACTTCGACGTTGCCTTGATTGTTCGCAACGGAAAGCCCTGGGATCTGTCCGTCCAAGTCTTCGACGCTAACGAGGCCCAGAGTTTTCAGGTCATCTCCGCTAATCGCAGCGGCTGTACCGGCATAGTCTTGCAGGGTCGTAACGCGTCGACCCACCGTCACGATCGTATCTTGAACGCTCACCTCGTCTTGGATTTCGACGGCCTCTGCCTCATCAGAGTCCACCGCAACGGTCTCATCTTGCGCCCAGGCAAGAGATCCGGCTGAAGCAAGAGCGAGTACCGACGCTCCCACGAATCGTTTCGCGAATTTATTCGAGCTTGTCATTATTTCCTCCCAAGCAATTGCCGTGTGCAAACCATGCTACTCACGGTCGAATTGGCTAAGGGGTACAAAAAATTGTCCAACCTTGTCAATTACGGGTCAACTTTTTGTCTTATTTCTTCTGCAGTGCACGTCTTTTTGGTGTGAAGGTCCGGACTTAGGCAGCGAGCGAAGCCGTTGAATCGCGGACAACCAATTTGTGCGGAAGGACGATGCTTTTGGGTGTATCGGTCCGGTCGTCAAATTCGCCTTGTAGAACCTGCACGGCCGCGCGCGCAATTTCATCGTAAGGTTGAGCGATTGTCGTCAGAGTTGGCCAAATCAATTGGCTCATGGGCGTGTCATCAAACCCTATAACTGAGAGGTCTTCCGGAACGCTCAGCCCCATTTTATGCGCCGCCATCATGGCGGCGACGGCCATTTGGTCATTCGCTGCAAATATCGCCGTCGGCCGATCGGGAAGCGCCAGCATTTTGTGAGCGCAATCCAAGGCCTGCTTAAAGCGAAAACGTCCGGGCAGAATCAAATTGGGGTCAGCGCCATCTAAGCCCGCAGCGGTCATTGCGTCTTGATATCCCAGGCGCCGCAGCATGGTCACAATATGATCTTCATGGCCGGCAATATGGCCAATGCGTGTGTGGCCGAGTTTAATCAGATAATCCGTGACTTCTGTTGCGGCTAAACGGTCATCCATCTGGACTGAGCTGGCACCAGATACAGGACGGGACGGGGATATGAGCACGAATCTCACGCCGCGTTCGCGCAACAGGTTGTGCACTTCAATCGAGTCGCTCATTGGCGGAACCAACACCAAGTTCGTCACTTTTGTTCGCTCTAAAAAGGACTCAACCTGCCCGACCCAGTTGCGGTCTTTTTCGTCGAATAGTTCGACTGCAAGATAACGCCCAACTTCGGCGCAGGCGCGAAGCATCGAATGATTGATCTCAGACTGGTATCCACTGCTTGGGTCGCCAAACAGAACACCGATACTGTGTGACACACCGAGACGCATCTGCCGCGCCGTCGCCGAAGGCGTATAGTCGAGCGCCATCATCGCATCTTCTACTTTTTGGCGGGTCTTATTCGACACGTGCGTATAGCCATTCATGACCCGCGAAACGGTCTTGATAGAAACCCCGGCTTTTTC
>CAYNUI010000130.1:4793-7392 GCA_964400185.1 uncultured Hyphomonas sp. | reverse complement strand
CCATATGTGGGAGCTGCGTCTTCACCGGGTCGGCGCAAGTCTTTGGATCGGGACGGTACATGGCCAATAAGCAGGCAATCTTTTTAGAAGGCAATCTGCTGCGCCACATCACCATAATGTCCGCCTCAGCTAGTATCGGGCTGGTCTCGATCTTCCTGGTCGACTTTGCTGATCTGCTCTTCATTTCCATGCTCGGCGAAGCTGAACTCGCGGCTGCTGTGGGCTTTGCCGGAACCGTTCTGTTCTTCACTTTCTCTGTCTCAATCGGAATGACGATCGCGACCAGCGCCTTGGTGGCGCAACGGTTAGGACAAGGCGCGCCGGATGAAGCGCGCAGGATCGCCACCAGCGTGATCGTCTTTGGAATTGTCACGACGTGCATCCTCGCAACGCTGTGTTGGATCTATGCGCCATCACTCATTGGTCTGATCGGGGCCAAAGGCGAAACGCTGGATCTTGCGGTTCGCTATTTTCGCATCGTGGTCACAGCTATGCCGATCGCCGCCATTGGGATGATGGCCTCAGGCATATTGCGCGCGCATGGCGACGCCCGCAGAGCGATGACGGTGACCCTGACGGCCGGGGCTGTGAATGCGATCCTCGATCCGATCCTGATATTTGGGTTTGGACTCGGGCTCGATGGGGCTGCCTATGCGTCGGTCGCGGCGCGCTTTGCAACGCTAATCACGGCACTGATCCCAATCTTTAGACATTATGGCGGCTTCGCGCGGATCAACACCGCACGGTTCAAGGCAGACTTAAAACCCATCATTGCCATCGCCGCCCCAGCCATGCTGACCAATGTGGCGACCCCGTTTGGCAATGGATTTGTCACCCGAGCGATCTCAGAGTTTGGCGACTCCGCCGTCGCCGCTATGGCGGTCGCCGGACGCCTGTCTCCGCTCGCCTTCTGTGTGATCTTTGCTCTTTCCGGCGCCGTCGGCCCGATCATCGGTCAAAATTTTGGCGCCAAACAGTTTGACCGCGTGCGGGGCACGCTGATCAAGTCGGTCCAGTTCACCGCCGCCTATGTCGTCGTGATCTGGCTGGTGCTGATGCTGACGCACGGCTTCATTTCACGAAGCTTCAGCCTGAATGAAGAGGGCGCGCAGATCATCTTCTGGTTCGCTCTCGTCGTTGCGCCGCTCTTCGTCTTTAACGGGACTTTGTTTGTTTCAAACGCAGCGTTCAACAATCTGCGTCGCCCGCTTTTCTCCACGGCGCTCAATTGGGGCAAGAACACGCTCGGCGTGGTGCCATTTATCTATGTCGGAGCAGAGCTCGGCGGAGCGTCAGGTGTGCTGATCGGCCAAGCCGTCGGTGGTGTGATCTTTGGCATGCTTGGCTTCTGGCTCGCCTATCGCCTGGTCGGACGATACGAGAGCGGCAAATCAGACCCCGATAAAGGCTTCCGCTTCCCGCTCCTCCGCGGCCGCGCCGAAGCGCCGTTCAACTCGCCACGGTCTTAATTCCCGCCGGAGACCACGCGTCGGGCGATGACCATGGCTTGGACCTCGCCCGCGCCTTCGAAAATGTTCAAGATGCGGGCGTCCTGTAGCACGCGGCTGATCGGATACTCTAAGGCGAAGCCATTGCCGCCATGGATTTGCAGCGCATTGTCTGCCGCCGCCCAGGCCGCGCGGGCCGCAAGCAGTTTCGCCATGCCGGCTTCCAAGTCGCAGCGTTTGTCAGAGTCTTTTTGGCGGGCTGAGAAATATGTGAGCTGGCGAATGCCGACCAATTCAGCCGCCATGTTGACGAGCTTATTGGCCACGCGTGGGAAGTTGAAGATGGGCTGGCCAAACTGGTTGCGGTCGAGCGCATAGCGGAGGCCAAGCTCATAAGCACATTGCGCAACACCCACAGCGCGGGCCGCGGTTTGGATGCGGGCAGACTCAAAGGTGGCCATCAAGTGCTTGAAGCCCATGCCTTCGGTTTCGCCGAGCAAGTTGGCGGCCGGGACCTCAAACTCGTCAAATCCAATCTCGTATTCTTTCATGCCGCGATAGCCGAGCACTTCAATCTCGCCGCCCGTCATGCCGTCAGCGGGGAAGGGGTGATCGTCGCTGCCGCGTGGCTTTTCAGCGAGGAACATGGAGAGACCTGAGAAATTATTCGTTGCCGGATCGGTGCGCGCCAAGAGCGTCATCAGATCGGCGCGCACCGGGTGCGTGATCCAGGTTTTGTTGCCCGTGATCTTGTAGGTGTCGCCGTCTTTTACCGCCCGCGTGCGTAAAGCGCCAAGATCAGAGCCCGTGTTCGGCTCGGTAAAGACTGCCGTTGGCAAAATCTCGCCGCTGGCGATTGCCGGGAGGTATTTCTCTTTCTGCGCGTCGGTGCCGCCAATGAGGATGAGTTCCGCCGCAATCTCTGAACGGGTGCCGAGCGAACCGGTTCCGATATAGCCGCGAGACAGCTCTTCAGAGACCACGCACATTGCGGTCTTGCCCATGCCAAGGCCGCCAAATTCTTCTGGAATGGTCAGGCCAAAGACGCCAAGCTCTGCCATCTCGTTGACGACATCCATCGGGATATAGTCGTTCTTGAGGTGCCATTCATGCGCATGCGGGACGATCTTGTCATCGCTATAGCGACGGAA
>CAYNUI010000130.1:0-4693 GCA_964400185.1 uncultured Hyphomonas sp. | reverse complement strand
TAGACGCGTGGCCCAATTGGCGGTCTCGCGCAGCGTTTCCACATAGGTGACAATCCAGCCATAGCCGTGGGCGAGGTGTTGGTGCTCAGAGAACCGGCCGCGATCAATCTTACCGTCTGGCGCGAGCACCTGACCGACCTTCGCGTGCAGAGCTGATTTATAGCCATCCACAGCGGTGACCGCGTCTTGAAGGAGGCTCGTTAGCCCCTCCAACACCGTCCCTGTTTGCACGTCCGCCATTCCGTCCATGGCCTGATCCTCCGGCTCTTCTTTGTGCCTCATTTAGATTTAGCGGTCGCAGAAGTCACGAGGGATGTGCTGCGGCGCAGCGCAGCACCCGCGCGGGCTGGTCTTTCAACACGGCCGGGGCAAACGATCTCATTCAGGCACCATGATCAGCTGCTTTCTTAAACGGTTCGTCACTTTTGAGTCAGCTCCTCGGCAGATTTCACTTGCCAAAGCGCTTCGTCTGTCTAAAACCCCAAAAAAGTGATATTATAACATTCTACAGGGCTGCCATGTCGCGTTTCCTCCTCTTGGCGAGTTTATCGCCGCTCGCTTTTACCTCCGTTGCGATCGCACAAGATGCTGATGAGCGCCGCGAAGACACGATTATTATATCGACCCCAGGGCCAAATCGTACCGCCGATGAGCTGATCGGCAACGCCACCGCGCTCGATCGCGAAGACATCTTAGAAACGCTTCAGAGCACGCTCGGCGATACGCTTGATCGTGAGCCCGGCGTGGCGACCACATTCTTCGGACAAGGTGCAAGTCGCCCGGTGCTGCGTGGTCTTGGTGCAGAGCGCGTACAAGTGCTGACGAATGGCATTGGCGTGATCGACGTGTCTGCGGCTTCGCCCGACCACCAGGTCACGGCTGATGGCATTGATGCCGAAAAGATTGAGATCCTTCGCGGGCCAGCTGCGCTCGCCTATGGCGGTCAAGCGATTGGCGGCGTCGTCAACGTGATTGACGGCCTCATTGTGGAAGAGCTGCCTGAAGATCCCGCCTCAGCCGATCTGTTCGCCGCATACAATAGCGTCAACGAAGGCACCGAGCTCGCTGGCCGCGGCCAGTTCACAACCGGACAATTGGTGTTCTCGCTCTCGGGCTCCATGCGCGACTTCGACAATTACGACATCCCGGACTTCTCAGAATCCGCTCTACAAATCGCCATGGAAGAGGCCGAAGGCGGCCACGGCGATGAAGACGAGGAAGAAGAGGAAGTGCGCGGCACGGCCGAGAATTCTTTCGTGGAGACGCAAACGCTTGCCGGCGGTGTCACTTGGGTGGGTGAAAACGCCTTCCTTGGCGCAGCGGTTCGTCTGCAGACGTCCGAATATGGCCTGCCAGGACATGGTCATGAACATGAAGGCGAAGAAGGCGGCGAGGCAGAAGGTGAGGAGGAAGAAGAAAATCCATTCATCGACCTCGAGCAAACCCGCATTGACCTGCGCGGCGGCTTTAGCGTCGACAATGGCTTCCTGACCGACGTGGTCGGTACTGTGGCGATCGTTGACTATGAGCATACGGAATTTGAAGCGCCCGGCGAAGCCGGAACCGTATTCACCACGGAAGGCGTCGAAGGGCGCGTAGAGTTCGATCACGTGATTGGTGGGTTCGAAGGCGCGTTCGGTGTACAGTTCCTCGACAAAGACTTTAGCGCGCTTGGCGACGAAGCATTTGTGTCGCCAACCGACACACAAAGCTGGGGCGTCTTCCTCTACGAAACCAAAGAAAAAGACAACGGCGTTGGAATTGAAGGCGGACTGCGCTTTGAAAATGTAGAGCTCGACAATATCAATTTCGGCTCGGCCGACTTTGACTTGGTCAGCGGTTCATTCGGCATCCACCGTCATTTCGATAATGGGTTCTTCCTCGGCGGCTCCGTCGCCTATACGGAGCGGGCGCCAAATGAGAGTGAACTGTTTTCGTTCGGACCTCACCTCGCCACAGATCAATTCGAAGTCGGTCTTGCCTCCGATCCGTTGCAAAACGGCATGGTGTCTTTCGACAAAGAAAGCGGCCTGAACTTCGAAGGTACAGCACGTTGGAGCCATGATATCGTCGAATACGGGCTCAACCTTTACATCACAGAGTTCAGTGACTTCATCTTCCTCACCCCTGGCCAAGCCATTGTCGATGGCTCACTGACCTCCGTTGGCGATGGCCTTGATGTCTTCTTGTTCTCGCAAGAAGATGCCAGCTTCTGGGGCGGCGAAGTTTATGTCGATGCCTTCTTCGATGATGGATACCTAGGGGCTGACTGGGTCTTCGGCGCGAGCGTTGATTTCGTTGATGGCGATCTCGATAGCGGCGGAAATGTGCCATTCATTCCGCCAACCACATTCAATGGTGATGTCAGTGCTGAGTGGGGCCCCTGGGAACTCGGCGCGGCGGTTACAGTTGCGGGCGCGGAAAACGATTCTGGCGCTGGCCAACTTCCGACCAAGGGTTACACCACATGGGACCTGCGCGCTGAGGTGGACCTCTCCGACTTTGGCGTCGGCAATGATGGTACAGAAGCCTTCATAGAAGCACGCAACGTGACCGATGAAGAAGTTCGGTTCGCGACATCAGTCTTGAAAGACCTGATCCCTGCGCCCGGTCAAAACATTCGTCTCGGTGTGAGGGTGGCCTTCTAATGGCAATCTCTACACCCAGAGCGGCGGCGATAGATGGTACGGCCATCTCACTCTCAGGCCTTTGCTTGATCCATTGTCTTATCCTTCCAATCATGTCGGCTAGTCTCCCAACCGTCGGCATGTGGGCGGAGGCTGAATGGTTGCACCAAGCCTTTGTCGTCGCCGCTCTACCCTTTTCGCTCTTGGCGCTCTCATCGAGCCACGCCAATCGCTTGGTGCGGGGGTTAATTCTGATCGGCTTCGCGCTGCTCGCGTCTGGCGCTTTCGTCGAAGCGTTTCACGATTATGAGGTCTTTATGACTGTGCTGGGTGGGGGGATGCTCGCAGCAGGTCATGCGCTCCGGTGGATGCGCGTCTATGGCGCGCGCCAATCATAAGCGACCCGCGCGGCTTCCATCTGTTCTAGATGTTTCTCCAATGGGCTCCAATTGTCGTCCTCGGCGATTGGGGCCCAAAGCCCTTCTACGGTGTCGATGACCAAATCGACCGGCCGCGCGGCCTGGAAGTAGGACGCGTTTAATCGCTCCGGCCGGTCCGGCGTGCGGGTCGTTAGGCCGGCTTTGACCTTTGCAAAGGCCTCAGACCCGTAGAGCTCTGATTGCGGGCTCTCCTCTGCGCGCTGGAGGCTGGCTTCGCCGCCGAACCAATCGAAGAAGGTCTGGGCCCAATGGGCACCGCTTTCCGTCATCCAGGCATAGAAGTCTTGTAAGAAGAGCAAATCATCGCGCAACTCGGCGCTGCGCTGAAGTCCCAATAGAGCCAGCGTATGCGCAGCAAACGCGTCCTGATAGGTTGGCTCATAGACTTGCATCGCATTGGAGAGGTCATCTGCCTCGGCCACCAATGACATGGCGCCTCCTAGCTGCTGCAGCGCCCAGAGCCCCTGAGCCGGCTGGCGGCCAAATCGATAGAGGCCTTGCTGATCGAAATAGGCGGCGATGAAATTGGGGTCGCTTTTCTCCAAGAACCGCCAGGGTCCGAAGTCAAACGTCTCGCCGGTAATGTTGAAATTGTCGGTATTCATCACACCATGAACAAAGCCGACCGCCATCCATTGGCCAATCATGCGTGCGGTCGCTTCCGCCATGCGTTCGAACAAAGCGGGCGTGGCTTTGCCAAGGGCCTCGTCATCGCAGTCTGGATAATAGTGCTCAATCACATGCCGGATGAGCATCGCCATGCTTTCTGTATCGTCGAAATAGGCGGCGCGTTGGAAGGTCCCGAAGCGCAGATGACTATGACTGAGACGGACCATGACAGCGGACCGTGTCGGCGAGGGTTCATCATTGCGGTGCAGGGGCTCGCCCGTTTCGATTAGGCTGAAGCACTTGGACGTGTTGACGCCGAGCGCTTCGAGATAAGTCGCCGCCAAGATCTCGCGCACGCCGCCCTTTAGCGTCAGACGTCCATCGCCCTGGCGCGACCATCGCGTTTGCCCTGAGCCCTTCGTCCCGAGATCAAGAAGCCGTCCGGCCCGGTCGCGCACTTGCGCAAACAAGAAGCCACGCCCATCGCCGAGGTCTGGATTGTAGACGTGAAACTGATGCCCGTGATAGCGCATCGCCAGCGGGGTCTTCAGATTGCCCGGCAAAGGCTCGAAGCGCGCAAAATGGCGAAGCCAATCCTCGTCGGAGAGCCCGTCCAACGCGACGTCAACCGCCATTCTTGTGTTGCGATAGCGCAACACCTCTTTTGGAAAAGAGGCGGGCATTGCTGCATCTGCGAAGTTAACAGAAATTTTCTCAATCGGTACGGACATGTCAGTGTCTAAAGGATATTTTTCCACCTTGGGTCAAGGAATTCGTTAATTTATGGCGCGCGCGTCAGACATTGTGTCGGAATGTCTAACGCTGTCACGAGATCTATGCTGCGACGCAGCAAATTTAACAGGTTTCTGAACTTACACATCACAATATTGTTACGCCCAAGACCGCTTCGATTCGACGGAGCCGGTCGCATAGAATTTTCACGGAGGAATATATGTCGCTTGGAAGAAAGTTAATCTGTGGTGCGTCTTTCGCGGCCATGATGATGGCCGGCGGGAC
>CAYNUI010000129.1:0-7452 GCA_964400185.1 uncultured Hyphomonas sp. | reverse complement strand
TTGGCGCGCTGAGCCAAGCTTCAGACATTCCTGCTGTTGTGTCGGTCGACGCCCTTCTATCGCGACACTTCTCGGTGGTTGGGACAACCGGTACCGGTAAATCGACTGCCGTGACGCTGCTCTTGCACTTGATCGCCAAGCACAAGCTCAATCAGCGCATCCTAATCCTCGACCCGCATAACGAATACACCAGCGCCTTCGGATCTAAAGCCAACACGATCACAGCTGAAACACTGGACCTTCCATTCTGGATCTTGAATCTCGAAGAGTTCCAGCAAGTCATTTTCCGTGGCCGTGAAGGATCTGACGAAGAAGTCGATGCGCTGCGCGAATTCATCCCCAAAGCCAAAATTCTATACCGCCACGGACCAAGCAAAGGCGTGCGGCGAAAGAGTTCGGCAGGGTCTTCATTCACGGCCGACACGCCCGTCCCTTACCGCCTTGCGGACCTGCTCAAGCTTCTCGACGAAGAGATTGGCTCACTCGACGGTGCTCTACGGCGTTTAACCCTGCGCCGCCTGAAGGCGCGAGTGGAGGCCGCGATTAATGATCCACGCTTTGGATTCTTATTCGGCTCACACAATGCCACCGACCGGATTGAAGACGTGCTCGGCAATATCTACCGCGTCCCGATCAATGGGAAACCGATCACAGTATTCCAGATGTCAGGGATCCCGTCTGAGGTCGTCAATTCAGTCGCGTCTGTGCTGTGCCGTTTGGCCTTCGACATCGCTCTGGCCAGTAACTCTCAGGTCAAAACGCTGGTCGTTTGTGAGGAAGCTCACCGCTACATCCCCGCCGATCAAGAAACCGGATTTGCACCTACTCGAGGCGCGATTGCCCGGATCGCTAAGGAAGGCCGGAAATATGGGGTGTCGCTCGCGATTATTACGCAACGACCAAATGAGCTCGATCCGACCATCCTGTCTCAGTGCAACACGATCTTCTCGCTGCGCCTCGGTAACGATGCAGACCAAGACGTGATGCGCAAGGCGATCTCGAATGGCTCACGCTCGACACTCGCCTTCCTATCTTCGCTTGCTGACCGCGAATGTATTGCCTTCGGAAGCGCGGTCTCGACCCCAATGCGGATGCGGTTCCGCAACCTTGCCGCCAGCGCGCGCCCGTCGAGCCAGAATGTCTCTGATGGAATGGACGCGGATGCGGTCGCGCACACCAGTTTGACCGAAATCGTGACGTCTCTTCGAGGCACGAACAATGCTGACGCGCACGAGGACGTCGACGAATGGATTGTTAGCGACTCTGAAACTGGATCGGAATTCCCGTCTTCCTTTGAAGTGCCGGCGGAATCCAGTGAGCCGAACTTGAAGCGACGCTCATTGCTGCGACGCAAGACCGCTTAATCGCTTCATTTGTCAGAATAGGTCTCGCAATTTTCCGCGGCTTGCTCTAGGGGCGGTCCAATGTCCAAAGAGAGCCTTGTTCCCATTACTGATCAAGACGCGTTAGACGTCGCTTGCCAGCGCCTGGCAGAAGGCTCTTTCATCTGCGTTGACACCGAGTTCCACCGCGAGACGACTTATTGGCCGGAACTCTGCCTGATTCAAGCGTCCTGCGAAGGCTATGAGGTCATTATCGACCCTTTGGCCGATGACCTTGATATTGGTCCTTTCCTGCAATTGCTAGCAGACGAGAGCCGCCCGAAAGTCTTTCACGCTGCGCGCCAAGATATTGAAATCTTTAACCGTCTACTCGGCCATCCCCCTGCCCCGATTTTTGATACGCAAATTGCGGCAATGGCCTTGGGCATTGGCGACTCTGTTTCTTACGACAATCTCATTCAACGCACGCTCAAGCGCCGGATCGATAAGTCGAGCCAATTCACCGATTGGAAGCGACGCCCGCTGACCGAGAAACAGCTCGTCTACGCGCTGGGCGATGTCACGCATCTCAGAGACGCTTACCAAAAGATGCTGGATCAATTGGACGCGCAAAACCGGCTAGACTGGGTGCAAGCTGAGATGGCCGAACTGGCCGACCCGGCGCTGTATGACACCTCGCCTGAGAATGCGTGGAAGCGCCTGAAGCTTCGTAAGCCACACAAAGAATATGCTTCCATCTTTGCCTCCGTTGCTGCTTGGCGTGAGCTCAAGGCTCAAACGATCAACAAGCCACGCCGTCGTATTCTGAAGGATGATGCGATCCAAGAGATTGCTGACCAGAAACCGCAAACGGAGAAGGCGTTTGATCGCCTGCGTGCGGTGCCAAAAGGGTTCATTCGTTCGAAGTATGCCGAAGGTCTTCTGGATGCGATCCAAGTGGCGATTGCGGACCCCGACGCTTATGCGCCCAAGCTTCCGAGACGGCGTCAGAACCCCGAAATGCCAGCTGGCGCACCTGAGATGCTAAAGGTCCTGCTCAAGGCCGTCAGCGAAGAAGCGAATGTCGTGCCGCGTTTGATTGCCAATGCCGCCGATGTCGAAAAACTCGCGCGCGGTGAAACGGGCGAGGAAATCGCAGCTCTCAATGGCTGGCGCTACGAACTTTTCGGCAAGAAAGCGCAAGCGCTACTTTCCGGGAAATTGGCGCTCTCTTTCCAAGATGGCGAAGTGCGTCTGTTCGAACTCTAGCCTATCGCACAATAAGGCGCGGATGTCGCTTCATAAGGCCTGCGAGTTGGCCGAGACGACGCTCCACTGTCTCTGAAATGAGATCGCTATAGTCGCGATCGACATACATACAGAGCGAGTCAGCATTAGCTTTCAGGCGTGCCGTCGCCAAGATCGGTCCAGATCGACCTGAATAGACGGCACCGAGCCGCATCGCGGTTCCAAGGATCTTCGCGCGTCTTTTGTGACTGAGGCGCATCATGCTTGTGTATCTTGGTTCTTCGATGAATTTGAACGTGTAGCGCGAAGCTGCGGCATAGGCCGCAAACAGCCGATGGGTGTGGGTGACGGAAGGAATGGGCGCGCGCAGAACCTGCTCATAAACGAGCTGCGCTCTATGATCCGGGTGCATTCGCGCGCCCGCATCCGCCATCATACAGATGGCGCGCAACAGATGCTCGTTTTGTTTGAACTGATCGGCAATCGGATGGATGAAGCTGTATAGCTCATGACCAAACAATTCGCTCTCTTTGGAAGAGCGCAAAAAGAGCGGTACCGCATCAAGCAAGCCCTGCCTGCCATTGGTCTTGAGGCCTTCCGCTGCCACTCCGTCGCGAAGACCGAAGGACGAGATTACGACTTTGTCTGTCTCGAGGTGCTGCATCAACGTACGCAATAAGAGCGAGGCATGTGAAAGCGTATCAAACCGGCGCTTAGAGACGCCTTGAAGCTGCTCACGGGTCAGTTTGTCGGATTTAGCGAGCTCGGCCGCCTCGATGACATTCTCGACGTCCACGCGGTTCATGCTGTAGCCGTGAGGCACGCGCAGAGGGTAATTGGTGAGCATCATGTGAACCGCGGCGACGTTGCGCCATGCCCCGCCAACCGCATAAAGCTTATGGCCTTTTTCCGGTGTCCAGGACTGCCCCTCTTCCAGGATTTTGCGCATGATTTTACTACGCTTCTCAACGCTGAGATCGATATCCTTTGAGCGGGCGAGCGGTCCTAATAAGAACGTCTCTCCGGTCGATTTCTCATCGAGCGGCCGCAATTCCATACTGGTTCCACCCAGGTCCGCGACCAGGCCTTTTGGGTCTTGGAAGCCGGATTTAACGCCCAGGGCTGAGAGACGTGCTTCATCCGCGCCGGTCAGCACTTTGATCGGATACCCAAGGATGCGCTCGGCTTGGGTTTGGAAATCCTCTCCATCAACCGCTTCTCTCACGGCGGCAGTCGCGACAGCGCGAACGTTTGTGACTTTCAGGCTGGCGGTAATGGCGCGGAAGCGATGGAACGTCTTGAGCGCGAGTTCTCGTCCGCCAGGTGAAAGACGCCCGGTTTCAGCCAGGTCTCGTCCGAGGCCCGCCATCGCCTTCTCATTGAAATATGGGATGAGCGCACTGCCCGCTTGCTCGTAGATCACCATTCGACACGAGTTGGACCCGATGTCGATGACGGCAATCTTCTCAGTCGGCTTCATTTCGACTTGCGCTCACGTTTGCGCGGAGCGAGGCGCGGAGGTTCGCTTACTACCAGAGCCGATCCACGACCGGAAAGGCTTGGATTGTCCATGAAGTAGCGGTGGGCGCTAAAGCCGCCCTCTGACCCAGACACAGTCGTCCGTGTATAGTTTCCATCAGAGCCCATTTGCCAGCTCTGCTCGTCATCGTTGAGATTCGCAACCATGATTTGGTTCAACACTTGGCGATGCACAGTCGGCACTTCGATGGGAACGAGGGCTTCCACGCGGCGTTTCAAATTTCTATCCATCCAGTCGGCAGAAGACATGAACACCTTCGCCTTCTCCGATGGCAGCGTTTCTCCATTCGCAAAGCAGACAATTCGAGAATGCTCTAAGAAGCGTCCGACAAGGCTTTTCACTTGGATGGTCTCAGACAGCCCTGGAACGCCGGGGCGCAGACAACAAATGCCGCGAATGATGAGGCGAATAGGCACGCCAGCCTGGCTGGCTTTGTACAACGCGTCGATGACGTCCTTGTCGACCAGAGAATTCATCTTGGCCCATATGCCCGATGGCTTGCCCGCTTTTGCGGCTTTGGCTTCTTTGTTGATCTGGTCGATCAGGAACGCTTCCATCGCAAAGGGCGACATGACCAGCTTTTCGAGCTCCGGCCCATGCTCCGGCGGATCGCGATAAGCGGTGATGTAATTGAACAAGCGCCCTGCATCGCGGCCCATGACCGGATCGGCGGTAAATAACGCCAGATCGGTGTAGATTTTCGCGGTTAGCGGGTGGTAATTGCCTGTCCCGAAATGCGTATAGGTTTGCAGCCCGTCGCCCTCACGGCGCAATATGAGCGAGACTTTGGCGTGGGTTTTATAGTCAATGAACCCATAGACGACTTGCACGCCCGCCCGCTCGAGATCACGCGCGAGGCGCAGATTGGTCTCTTCGTCGAAACGGGCTTTGATCTCGACCAGGGCGGTGACATTTTTGCCCTCTTCTGCGGCCTCGATCAGGGCGGAAACAATCGGAGAGTTGAGTGTTGTTCGATAGAGGGTCTGCTTAATCGCGACGACATTGGGATCCCGCGCCGCTTGCCGGATGAACTGCACCACGACGTCAAAAGACTCGTACGGGTGATGCACCAGGATGTCTTTTGCTCGGATCGCTTCAAAGCAATCCCCGCCCATCTCTCGAATGCGTTCTGGGAAGCGGGCTTCAAACGGCTGGAATAAAAGGTCCGGGCGATCTTTCATGATCAGACCTGACAGGTCTTTCATGCCCAGCATGCCGTCCAAGAGCTGAATATCACGGGTTTCCGCGCCAATCTCCCGAACGACGAAGTCTCGCAGGCCTTTGGGACCGTCTGAATCGATGTGAATGCGCACGATACGACCGCGACGGCGCTGTTTGAGGAGGATCTCAAACTCCGCAATGAGATCTTCGGCTTCTTCTTCAATCTCGATGTCGCTGTCTCTAACGATCCGAAACACGCAGTGCCCTTTGGCATCAAATCCCGGAAACAACAGCTTCTGGAAATGCGCGATGACGCTCTCCAGGCGGACAAATCTCAACAGTCCTGACTTTCGATCGGGAAGCCGAATAAAGCGTGAAGAGAAGGCAGGCATCGGCACCAAGCCGACCATAGATTCGCCATTCCCGGATTTTGGCGACAGCTGAAAAGCGACAGCAAACCCGAGGTTTGGAATGAACGGAAACGGCTGGGCAGGATCGACGGCTTGCGGCGTTAGAATTGGAAAAATCTGGTTCTCAAACCGTTCCTTCAGCCAGGTCAGATCAGAGCGCTTGAGCTCTGAAATCGGGAGAACTTCAATCTCCTCATCCTTCAATTTCGTTCGCAGGGTTTCCCAACACTTTTGCTGGCCAGACATCAATGCATCGACGGCATCTTCAATCGCGTGGATTTGCTCGGCCGGCGTGCGTCCTTCGAGGCTCAGCTTTTGAATTCCGGCGCGCGCTTGCTCTCGCAGACCCGCATAGCGGACCATGAAAAACTCATCGAGATTGTTGGCCGAGATTGAAAGAAAGCGCAGGCGTTCGAGCAGCGGATGGCGGTCATTCTCGGCTTCTTCGAGGACACGCTCATTGAATTTCAGCCAGGACAGCTCGCGATTGATATAGCGCTCCGCCGCAGACACAGGCGTTTTCACTGCATTGCTCATTCGATTCTACCTGCCCTTTGTCCCCTAAGGCTCGCCGTCTCCGAGGATTTCTCTTGCGAGTGGTATGGTCAGTGGTCTCTCACCGCTGGCACCTGCAAGCAATTCTGCGGAGTGTTCGATCAGCGAGTAGTCCAGGCCTAGGCGCGTGACAAGATAGTCCTCAACGCTTTTTGGAACCTCGAGAACGGACCGTGCAAAAGCGCGCTTAAGACGTGCCCGTAAAAGCTCCTCATCCGGGGCGGGAATTTCGGCGATTGGCGCCGCCTTAAGGCGAGAGTTTAAGTCGGGGGATTGAAACATCCACTGGCTTGGAACGGTGTGGGAAGAAAGCAAGACATTCTTCTGATGACGTTTCACCGAGCTGAGAAGCATTAAGAGCGAGTCAGCCCCTTTGAGAACGTCGACATCATCAATTGCAATATCGGAGGATGCGAGTTCATCGATCTCTTTATGCTTGATCCGTTCAAGCTCTTCTGCTTGAAGGAACTGAGCCGAGCGTTCAGAGGCCCAGGCTTGCGCAAGCGTAGACACCCCGCTTCCTGATGGGCCAACAAGGCAGAAGACGTGATAAGGCCAACGCGAGACATTTCTCAGCGCTGCGCAAATGGCGCGATTGGCCGATGAAATCTCCATCGTCTCAAAGCTGAGCGTATCCTCCGGAAATTTTAGTGGGATCTGCCTCGAAGGCGGCATTTATGTGAACCCCAATCTATCGCGCCGAGCTGATCGCCGACGTCATGACCCAACCGATAGGTTCAGCCGTGATCACCACACCCCGATCTCGCAAATCAGATGTCAGTCTCTGACCGTCGCCAGCGAATGCGAACGCGATAAATGCGCCGTCCGTGGAAATGGCTTGGGTTTGGAAATTTGAGACCAGCGGTGATTGTACCAAAGCCGAGCGCAGGGTGATCCATTCTGCGAGCGAGGTGTACTTCACCGTCGCTTCGATAAGCGTACGGCTTGAATCACGAACGATCGAGTTTTCTTTCCAGTCTTCATTCAGCAGATCGGTCACCGTTTCGAGGGCACCACTCAGCGTACGCGCTCTGCGGGTCGTACCGATATCGCGGACACCAGAAGGCGTGACTGAGACGAGATCCACCAAGTACCCGCCTTGACCGCCGCGAAGATTAGCGAAGATGGCGCGCTGTGCGCCGTAAAGTGCGACTTCGTTCTGCAGGATTTCCCACGGCGTGTCGGGTTCAAACCCAGCTGTGCGACTGATGAGAAG
>CAYNUI010000128.1:0-8038 GCA_964400185.1 uncultured Hyphomonas sp. | reverse complement strand
ATGGTCGAGAATTTGAGCTCAGAGGCTTTTTGGAGATCGCCGACCCGCTGGGCTTCCGCCATTTCTGCCATGGCGCGATCGAGCTCATCTTTGGCCGAGGCGGCACCTTTCAGCTTGTCTTTCTCAGCCGCCCACGCGGTGGTCAACTCATCGGATTTGGTTTGAAGCTCACCAATCTCGCCTTCGATCGTCTTCAGGCGATCTTTAGAAGCGGCGTCTTTTTCCTTTTTCAAAGCTTCCGCTTCAATGCGTAGCTGTAAGAGGCGGCGATCAATTTCGTCCAACTCCTCCGGTTTGGAATCCACCTGCATGCGCAAGCGCGAGGCGGACTCGTCCATCAGGTCGATGGCTTTGTCCGGTAAGAAGCGGTCTGTGATGTAGCGATTAGACAGCGTTGCAGCCGAGACGATGGCCGCATCAGAGACGCGCACACCATGATGGGCCTCATAGCGTCCTTTCAGACCGCGCAGGATCGAGATGGTGTCCTCAACCGTCGGTTCATCGACATAGACGGCCATGAAGCGTCGGGCCAAGGCCGCGTCGCCTTCAACATATTTGCGATACTCATCCAGCGTGGTCGCACCAAGGCAGTGGAGTTCACCGCGCGCCAGAGCCGGTTTGATCAGGTTCGACGCGTCCATCGCGCCATCAGTTTTGCCCGCGCCCACCAACGTGTGCATTTCGTCAATGAACAGTACGATGCCGCCCTCGGCTTGTTCCACTTCTTTCAGAACGGATTTCAAGCGTTCTTCGAATTCGCCGCGAAACTTTGCGCCCGCAATCAAGGCGCCCATGTCGAGCGCGAGGAGGCGCTTGTCTTTGAGGCTTTCGGGCACATCGCCATTGACGATGCGCAGCGCCAGGCCTTCCGCAATCGCGGTTTTCCCCACGCCGGGCTCGCCGATCAGAACCGGATTATTCTTGGTGCGCCGGGACAGGACTTGAATGGCGCGGCGGATTTCTTCATCGCGGCCAATCACCGGATCAAGCTTGCCCGACCGCGCATCAGCGGTGAGGTCGCGCGTATATTTCTTCAGCGCTTCATAGCCTTCTTCAGCATTGGCGCTGTCGGCTGTACGGCCCTGACGAAGCTGAGCGACTGCGGCCTCGAGCAGGCTTGGGGTCACGCCCGCTTGCGAGAGGGCTTCGGCCGCTTTGTTTTTCTTAAGCCCCGCCAGCGCGATCAGCATGCGCTCAACGGTGATAAAACTATCTCCGGCTTTTTTAGCGGCGGCCTCGGCATCGGCGAAGAGTTTCGCAGTGGCTTGATCGAGGCGCAGCCCGCCTTGGCCTCCGTTTACTTTGGGGATCGCGCGCAAAGCATCATCTAAGAGCTGCACGACGCGCTCGGGCTGACCGCCAGCGGCGCGAATAAGGTTCACCGCCAGCTGGTCGCGGTCTTCGAGCATGGCTTTGAGGATATGCTCGGGCAGGAAAAGCTGATTGGAATTGGCGAGCGCAGCGGTTTGAGCGGCTTGCAGGACGCTTTGCGCGCGCTCTGTATAGGTGTCGAAGTTCATCTTCATCCCCTTTCAAAGGCAGATTGTCCGCCAAATGGAATTGCGCGGAACAGATTTTCAGGTTCCAGGCCCCGCTCAGCGGCAACCTGTCTGACTGTCATTTGGGAATAGAAAAACGGGTTCGCAAGAGAGACTTTGCGAACCCGTTCAAAGCGACAAAAGAAACGTCCTTACGTCGCCGGTATAAGGCCTGCTTTTTCGGGGTCGCCGACCATTTTTGTCAGCGTTTTCCGCAGCTTGTTTAGAGCTTGATGTTCGATCTGCCGGACCCGCTCTTTCGAGATGCCAAGACGCGTGCCGAGCACTTCTAGGGTCACAGTGTCTTCCGAGAGGCGGCGCTCCATGATGATCAACGTTTCGCGCTCATTCAGAACTTCTAGCGCTTCAGCGATCCACTCTTTACGCTTCGCGCTATCGCGCTCTTCCATGACTTGTTGGTCCGGAGTGGCGCTTTCGTCGGGCAACAGATCCTGCCATTGCGCATCGCCATCGACCGCCAATGGGGCGTTGAGCGAGCGGTCAGAGGCCGAAAGCCGTGAGGCCATCGTCTCAACGTCGCGTTCCGGCACGCCGAGATGTTCGGATACCCATTTCTTGTTCTCTGCGGTCATCACCGCATCGCCCGTATCATCAATCTTGGCGCGGAGGCGGCGGAGATTGAAGAAAAGCGACTTCTGCGCCGCGGTCGTTCCGGTCCGAACGATAGACCAATTGCGCAGGACATAGTCTTGAATGGACGAGCGGATCCACCAAGCGGCATAGGTTGAGAAACGCACTTCGCGAGAGGGCTCAAACCGGGCGGCCGCTTGCATCAGGCCGACATTGCCTTCTTGGACCAAGTCAGCGAGGGGCAAGCCATAGTGGCGGAACTTTGAGGCCATAGAGATGACCAGGCGCATATAGGCTGTGGTCAGCTCGTGCAGGGCGCGTTCGTCGTCATTGTCACGCCATCGCCGGGCCAGGTTGAGTTCATGCTCTGCTTCGAGCATGGGCGCTTTCATCGCCTTGCGAACGAATTGACGGTCTGCGTTTCCACCTTGCTGGGCTAAAGCCACGTATCACCTCCAAACCCCCGTTAAGGGTGTGTTCATGAAGGTTTACGAGCGGTATCCGTAAGTGGATCAAAAATTTCTTGAAAAAGTTTGAGATGCTCTAAGAAGGGAAGGGCTGACGTCTTTTTTGTCAAGAACAATCAAAGATCGTCTAAATCAAGTTCGTCCATCGCGTCATCCCTCGCTTTTTTGGCGTTCGCGAACGCTTCAATGAAAGCCTCGCGTTTGTCCGGGTACTGGTCGGCTTCACATCCGAAGCTGAGCGACCCATTAATCAGTGTCCAAACGTCAAAACCCGGGACTTTAGGAAGACGTTTTGGAACGCTCGAATACACAACGGTTACGGCAGTGTTTAGCAGTGATCGAAGAATGACTCTCTTATCATTGGACGGGAGCTCAGTGAATGCTCGGTTTTCCCAGAACAGGGCAGTCGGGTGATCTTTATTGGTCAGCAGCTTAAGCGCGATTAAGCTATTTGCGACACGGTCGCCAACGAGTTCACCATCAAGGGTTTGTAGAACCTTGGTTTTTGTCGGATCACTCAGCGTTTTCCACTCCATTTTGATCGCCAAGCGGACGGGTTCCAGGTCGTACATACTTGGAATTTCACTGAACTCGCCAGATATAATTTGTGGCTCGCACGCATCGCTGTCTTGGAAGGTCGAAACGTAGTCTGCGAGAGACCATGTCAGCGCACCATCGCCGATCAAAAACACGCGATTCGGAAGTTGAGCGCGGCCAGCGTTCAGACTGAGTTCCGATACGGTTTCGAATCCCGCATTAGGATGGGTCCCTGGTTCAGATACGAACGTGAGGAGCCCTTTTATTAACGGGGAATAGCTGGAAATTACCGTAATGATCTGTGCGAGTTCCGAACTCGCGGCAGCCGCGAACCGTATTCCTATTAGAAGGATTGCAATGCTCGCAAAGTTCAGCTCGCCATTTTGCCACTGCAAGGCAAGAACGAGGCCCACAGCCATGAATATTGCTAGATACGACAATCGCGAAATCAGCATGCTTGTGGGAACAAGTGCGACGCGGCTTTGGTATGCCAGCAAGAAATCTTGCACCTCTCGCCCATCAGCGTGATCTTTCGCGAGTTGCTCCGATGCAGTCGAACTTAGTCTGAATGGAGACAGCATCAGACTGTCGATCGCTTCGCCGTCTGCGCGACTTTTATTGGCTCCGCTATTTAGCAGGCGGCTCATATTGCGCGCGCCCCAATGCCCGACGGCAATATGGAGGGGCAAACTGAGGGCAAGGATCCCAAGAATTGTGAGCGTGATTTCCGGGTAATAGATTATGCCTAGAACAATAGCGACGGTCAGAACAATTAGTGGACGGGGGAGCCCTAAACCATCGGTTGTGGCCTTTGAAACATATCGGCAGTCTCGTCTTAATACGCGACTCAAGGCCTTTGAGTTTTGGCTCGTGACGAATGAACTTCCCGGGCTCTGCGCGAATTTCTCCAGGGATGTTACAATCATATCTCGGAACGTCTTTCGTCTCGTTCTTGCGAGCAAAATGCCATTGAAATAGTGCATTAGCGCTGACATCAGCATGAAGCCGCTGAAGACGAGGCCGCATCCAATTAGAACATTCGTGGACAGAGGATATTCAAGGGTAAATCCAAAGTAAGTGACAGATTCTTGGCTTTGGAGAACTTGAATACAGATAATTGCGACAGCAAACGCTGTTGTTTCTAGAACCGTGCCGATCAATCCCGATACTAGCAGCGCCAAAGCGGATCCAGGATACCAAAAAAAGGCTCGTTTTAGCGTGAGCGCCCACCCGAGCGCCGAGCTCTTAGTCTGCGAATCGACCTCGGGAGTGTTTACATTTTTTTTCAGCATCTGATCACTATGACTCAAAAAAACGACCTAAGATCCATTCAGAATGGCACGATACACGTTTTGCATATGGTTGGCGTGTTCTTCGATCCCGCAGAGCTCTACGCTATCTGAGTTGTCCATAATAAAGGCCCCAGTTTGACGCCAAAGCCCTGGTTTGAACGCCGTATCGATCGGATCGATATCGATTACTGTTTCAACAAAACCCGTTTTTTCGCGGTACTTCAATTGCTCAAGCGGTTGGAAAGTGATGGTTCGCCGACGCGTGCCGACTTCGACACTCCATCGTGGGGCAGCTTCCCAGTCTGCAATATACGAAAACAGCGCTCCAGACTCTGTTTCTCCGTGTCCAGCGAACTGGGCGGCCGCTTTGTGCCACGGCAGGCCCCCTTTGCAGGTTGCGTGCAAACTTTTGGGAAACCCTGCTAGGTTGAAACCAAGATCCAACACGTGCGTTGAGTTCGCGTACAACCATGCGTTCTTAATATGCGCCGGCGTCGGCAGGTCAGCTATCCGGTGAGAAAACTCCGAAAATTCCATCCTCAGCGAAGTTGCCCCGCCATCCTCCTCAATGAGTTTTCGAGCCTTCAAGGAGGCATCATAGAATCTTCGATTGTACGCCACGTAGACCGATGCCTGATGCTGTCTGGCGAGTTTTGAAAGGACGTCTGTTTCTTCCGGCGAAAGCCCTGCTGGTTTCTCGACCAGAATCTTCTTGGCCCCGACGTCCAAAAGCGTTTGGCAATTTTGCAGCAAGGTATCAACCGGAGTGGCTACGATTGCGGGCATCTGTTGAATTTCATTCAATTCGAGGTTCGCCTCTATGCCCCCCAATACAACATCAAGTCCGGTCTTTTCTTTGAATCGCGCCGCTGATTCTGCACCGCGGCCAATGACGGTGGTGGATACAGATAAGTCATTGAGTACTTTGGCGTATTCTTCGGCCATCGGGCCAGCGCCAACCAGAAGACAGTTGTTTTGAGGCATTAAGTGATCTCACTCGTATGATTTCAGCTTTGTGCGCTCTAATGCGCTGGGTCAGCCCGGTCGAGATGGCGATGCAGGAATTCGGCGATTTCAAAATCGAGCAGCGTATCAATATCAAAGGACCTCTCAGGTGGCGTGACAATTGCGGCATTCTTCCCGAACAGGAAGGCCGCGGAACTCGATTGCCGAAAAGCTTCTACATTCACCGCGTAAACAGCGCCGTTGAGCGCAAATGCTGGCTCGAGGCTTTGTCTTGGAGCCCAATTCGATTCGCTTTCGAAAAACGGTTTGGCGCCATGGTCCTCAATTCGCCAGGCTCGATCTGGGTGCGGAGACATAGAGGAGAAGGTCGCAGCGGAATCAAATTTGTGATCAATGACTTTGGAAACGCATGCGGTGATATCAGAGACATCGCGTAATGGTGACGTTGGCTGTAACAAGACCACCACATCAAAGGAAGTCCCCCGCTCGGATTTCAACCAATCCAGCGCATGTAGAACTGCGTCTTTTGGGAGTGCAGTGTCTGACGCGAGGTGATCAGGGCGCTTGATCGGGATCGCCGATGCGCGCTCTGCACAGGCCAATATTTCGGGTCCGTCTGACGAGACGCAAACTTCATCAATTTCCGGGCAGTCGTGTGCGGCTTTGATAGACCAACTTAACAACGGCTTGCCGCAAAAAGTTCGGATGTTCTTTCCTGGCAATCCTTTAGAGTTGGCGCGCGCAGGAATAACAGCAAGTGTCCGCATGTTTCTCTTGTGCTCCAAGACCGATAAAGATAGTTGAATTTCCATTACCCATACGCGCCGTAGGGACAAACTCAAGGCGAGTTCACGAGCATCAGGCATAGATGATCATGCGAAGTCAGCAATGCGTGCGCGTAGATAGATTGTAAACTCGAACGGAACGAAGTGAGATGGCTACGACCTCTGTGGCGCCAAAGCTTAAGCCCCAATTGGATGGGGACGGTGAAGCAATCGAGACCGCAAAACGCGTTTTGCAAGTTGAGCGAGACTCCATTGATGCATTGATTGGGACAATTGACGATCAGTTTCAGGCGGCGATAGAGCTAATTGCCGCGAGCGAGTCCTATGTAATCGTCACCGGTGTCGGCAAGTCAGGACACATCGGCCAAAAAATCGCGGCCAGCTTCGCATCAACCGGGACGCCGTCCTTCTTTCTGCACCCAACCGAAGCCAGCCATGGTGATTTGGGGGTTATCGTACCCGGTGCGGTCGTTCTGGCGATCTCTTATTCAGGCGAGAGTCGAGAGTTAGTTGATGTTCTGCGGTTTTGTCAGACCCGAAATGTGCCAGTTGTCGGAATGACGCGTTCCAAAACATCTACGCTCGGGCGTTTGTCGGAAATTGTTCTGGAATTACCGACGGTTCAAGAGGCGTGCCCAAACGGATTGGCGCCAACCTCATCGACGACCATCACGCTTGCATTGGGCGACGCCATCATGATTGCTTTGATGGCAAAGAGGGGGTTCGGCAGGGATGATTTCGGCGAACGCCACCCCGGCGGAAAGCTAGGAAAGTCCCTTCATACGGTGGCTGATTATCTTGCCATACGCACGGAGGATCTGCCCACGATTCGAGATGATGCTAGTATCGAGGATGTCATCATCGGTCTGACAGTTGGCCGCAAAGGCTGTCTCGGTGTTTTGGATGAACAGGGTATCTTTTCCGGAATCATCACGGATGGGGACCTTCGCCGCGCTTTTGCCAGCGGGTTGGAGGGCAAAACCGCAATCGACATTATGACCAGTGACCCAATCACCTTTTCGGAAACCGATAGAATGGCGGGTGTGGTCCAAGTGATGACGGAAAACCGCATTTCCAATGGCTTTGTCCTCAACGATGGGAGGCCTGTTGGCGTCGTCCACTTAAAAGACTTACTGGCGGACGGATACGTTTAATCGGTGATACGGTCCTGAGGAGGATTTAAAATTGAGCACGCAAAACACTATTCCGGTCTTTATTGGGCACGATCGCCGCGCGCCTGTTTTGTTTCACGTCGCATCCCATTCGATCATGAGGCGTTCCAGTCAGCCGGTTTCGATCACTCCGTTGGGATTAAACATGCTGGAAGCCGACGGTGTGATGAATAGAGAATTATTGCCAAACCAATCTACCGAATTCGCTATATCGCGATTTCTCGCCCCATATCTGGCAGGGTATCAAGGCTGGGCAATATTTATGGACAATGATGTTGTCGTGCGCGACGATATCAAAAAGCTCTGGGACTTACGGGATGAGCGTTATGCGGTGATGTGCGTGCAACACGATCACAGACCGAGCAATGCCGACAAGTTCTTGGGTGAGCAGCAGACCACTTATGAGAAAAAGAACTGGTCCAGCGTCATGTTGCTGAACTGCGCCAAATGCAAAGCTCTCACGCCAGACTATGTTGAACAAGCTTCGGGTCTGGAACTACATAGGTTTCACTGGCTCGAATCGGACGATCTCATAGGCGCTCTGCCACCAGAGTGGAATCATCTGGTCGAAACGTCAGAAGGTGAGCTCGAGGACCAAAAGATTCTGCACTATACCGATGGCGGTCCATATTATGAGGCTTATAAAGACTGCAAATGGGCCAATGTTTGGCTCGATGAGCAGGCAAGCTT
>CAYNUI010000127.1:0-8059 GCA_964400185.1 uncultured Hyphomonas sp. | reverse complement strand
AAGGTCTGCCCAAAGGACGAGAAAAAGGTCAGGAGAAACCCACCACCAATCCAACGCGCATTGGTGCGGAGAAAAGCGATCATTCGGTCAGAACAATCACGCTGCCATTGCGGCCATAATCGTCTTCGCCGCGATGATTGCGCCGGCGATTGGAGAAATACAGGTCCTCCATTGCACATGTATCATGGCCGAGATTGAACACGGTCTTCGCCCCTTCTCTCTGCAAGACGGTTTGGACGTAACCGGTCAGATCAAAGTGTGAGCGGTCATCGCGCCCGGCTTTGAACAGGCGATCGGTCCATTCGTGCTCACCGACAAAGGTATCGCGAAACTCAGGTCCGACTTCGTAGCTCTCTTGTTGGATGGCCGGGCCGATGGCGGCTTGGATATTTTCGCGGTCCGCACCGAGCTCCTCCATGGCGCTCATGGTGGCTTCGCAGACCCCTGCGAGCGCCCCTTTCCAGCCTGCATGCGCCGCGCCAATCACTTTGGCGTCCGGATCGGCAAACAAGACAGGGACGCAATCGGCCGACAAAACGCAAAGCGCGAGCCCCGGCTCTTTGGTTACCATGGCATCTGCTTGTGGCCGCGTATGCCATGGCTCTGTCACCGTCACGACTTTGGCGCTGTGGACCTGAAAGCACGACAGCAGCTTGTCTGCACCGAGCGCGTCGCGGATCAGAGCGCGATTGTCGCGAATGTTTTGCGCCTCGTCATCGGAGCCTTGGCCAATGTTCAAGCTTTCATAGAGACCGCTCGATACCCCGCCGCGGCGACCGAAAAAGCCGTGCTTTAGGCCCTCTAGATCAGAGAGATTCTCAGCAAGCGAAAATGGCGGTGCAGTCATACCTGCACCTAAACTTTTCGAACCCGGTTGAGCAAGCCCTAACGAGGTGCGCGTTTGGCGAGGATGCGCTGCAATGTTCGACGGTGCATATTGAGCCGGCGAGCTGTCTCAGAGACATTGTGACCGCAAAGCTCATAGACCCGCTGAATGTGCTCCCAGCGCACACGATCTGCAGACATTGGGTTTTCTGGTGGTTCGGGCAGACCGTCGCCAGAATTAACCAGTGCCCGCACAATGTCTTCGACATCGGCCGGCTTGGCGAGATAATCAACAGCGCCCGCTTTGACAGCAGCAACAGCCGTGGCGATCGCGCCATAGCCGGTCAGGATGACTGCGCGGGCTTCCGGGCGATAGCGGTGGAGCACTTCGACCACATCCAAGCCAGAGCCATCCTCGAGGCGAAGATCCAGCACAGCAAAGGCCGGCGGGTTCAGCCGCGCAATGTCGCGCGCTTCAGACACTTTCGAAGTCGCCGACACTAGAAATCCACGCTGAGTCAGCGCGCGGGCCAAGCGTTGCAGAAACGGGCCGTCATCATCGAGGACGAGACAAGTTCTGTCCTCAACATCTTTTAGGCTCTCATGCAGCTTTACTGTGACTGGAGATTCCATTTTTTTGCTCCTTCAGCCCCTAATCTAGGTTATTTTCCGTATTGTCCAAAGGCTGTAATTCAGTTCTTGGCCATACCGCCTGTACGATGGCTCCGCGACGAGGTGCCGCGCGGTTGCGTGTCGCAATTCGGCCGCCGGTTCTTTCAATCAGGGTCTTAGCAATAAAGAAGCCAAGCCCCATGTCGCCGCCGCCAAGCTGAGCCTCGCCGCGCTGCGAAACATAGGGCTCTCCCAGTTTGGGCATGACTTCGGCGGCAAATCCCGGCCCATCATCGCGAATGGTCACAATGAACTGTCGGTCGGTCCAATTGGCGACAACGCGCACCTCAGAGTCTGCGAAGCTCACGGCGTTCTCGATGAAGGCCCCAAGCGCGTGCAAGATCTCCGGACTGCGGCGAATGACGGGGACTTTCTCTTCGCCGCCCTCGCCTGCTTGATAGGTCACCAGCACCGCGACCCCGAGCCCTTTATGAGGGGCGGCTGCCTCTTCAACTAGGGCGCTCATGGGCATATTGGCGTGGACGATATCGCTCGCCTCGCGCGCCCGGCCAAGGCGCTGAAGGATGTCCCGGCACCGCTCAGCCTGTTCGGCAAGGAGGGCCGCATCCTCACGGTACGGGCTATCTTCGGGGAGCATGCTGTGCAGCTCTTTCGAGACCAGGTGGATCGTCGCCAGCGGGGTGCCCATTTCGTGCGCGGTCATCGCCGACATGGCGCCGAGCGCCGACAGGCGTTGTTCTCTCGACATCACCACAGAGGCGGCATCCAGCGCCCGAACCATTTTCGCTTCATCTTCGTTCAATTGTTGTGCGGACAGCGCAAAGAACACGATCCCGATACAAAGCGCTGCAAAGTGTCCGCTTTCAAACAGCTGCGGGAAGACGAGCGCCTCGCCCTCGCGCCAAGGGAGGTCATACGCAAAGACCGGCATCATCGCGGCAGAGCCGATCGCGACGATGGCGATCAGAGCGGTATAGCGCCCATGCAAACTCGACGCGGCCACGGTGACCGGAGCGATCAAGAACAGAAGGAACGGGTTCGAGAGCCCCCCGGTTAAGCCAATCAGCAGCGCCAGTTGGATGACGTCAAAACCGATTTGCAAAGCCGCTTCCCAGCCTTTGAGGAGCTGCGGGCCGACAGCCGCAAAAGATAAGAACACATTGAGCCAAGCCGACGCCGCAATGACCGCGAGGCAAAGCCCCAAAGGCAGGGTGAAGCCAAGGATCACATTCACGAACAAAACGGCCAGCGTCTGTCCCGCAACGGCGAGCCAGCGCAGGGTCATCAAGGTGCCCAAACGTGCCCGTCCCTGCGCCGCTCCAACATTAGAGAGGCCTTCTGGCAGCAAGCTGACCAGGCTCTCATCCATGCCCGCGCGTGTCGCGTTTAAATCTTCCAAATCAGCTCTCCTGCTGCGGCAACAGCGCCCCTTATCATACTCAAGCGTTTGACGCATATCGAACGCATGAAACTCTTACAGATTGCCTCGACCATCGTCGCTTCACTTGCGCTCTCTGCATGCGGCCAAAATACGCCGGAACCGTCAGCTGGCGGTGCGTCTGCCGGCTGTATGAGCCGCGCCTATGACACGATTGGTGGCCCGATCAGCTTGGTGTCTCACACAGGCGAGCGGGTCACGGAAGAGACCTTTAAAGGGGCACCGACCCTCATCTATTTCGGCTTCACCTATTGCCCTGACATTTGTCCCGGCACATTGGTGGCGGTGAACCGCGCCTATGAAGCTCTGCCGGACGGTGTCGACGCGCCGCAAACGCTCCTCATCTCGGTCGACCCGGAGCGGGATACCCCGGAAGCGCTCGCCAGCTATGTCGCCACAGCGGCGTTCCCGGACAATTTGCTCGGGCTAACCGGTACGGAAGAAGAGATCGCGGCAGCTGCCGATGTCTTCCTGGCTCAATATGAGCGGATCGAGACGCCCGATAGTCTCTCAGAATACACGATGGATCACACATCGCTTTTGTATTTGATGGATGAAAATTGGCAGCTGAAAACCTTCTTTGCCGAAGCCGATGCGGATCCGAATTATATTGCGCAATGCCTGGCGCAACATATCGGCTAGTCCACATCCTCCGGCGCGCGCTCTTCGACCCGCGTCCCTGCTAAGTAAGCCGCAATGATAGAGGCCGCTGCAGAGCCGGTATGTACGCCGAGCTTCACATAGGCACGACGCCGAAAGGTATCTGCGGTGGCGGGAGAAACGCCCATTCGATCGGCGATTTCCTGCTTTGTGAGGCCGCGCCCCACATGCATGACCAGTTCGACCTCGCGCTGAGATAAGCCGAAATGTTCACGCGCTTGCTGACAATTGCGAGTCGGAAAGAGCGCGAAATTGCCGACGCGAAACGCCGACATCTCTCGAGGCCGGTCGGAGGTTTGGGGAGGAAGAGTCATGACGCGCCCAGTACGGCGTTAACCATAAGGTACAAGTGAACACCGCAGCAAAACAGAGATTGCAACTGTCTTTGTAACGAAGTTGCGGGACGAAATATTACGATCTCTCACCAATATCGGTGACAAACTGACTTAAACGACAGATTGGCCGAATACTTTGGCCAGCGACTCACGCGGCGTTGGATAGTTCGAGCCGCGTCGAAGAACGCTCCGCCCGCTGCCCCGGCAACCATTTGTGGAAGAGATAAGTGCCCGGCAGCGATTCAATGTCTGCCCCTGCTCCACGTTTGAAGCGGGTCAAACCGGGGGATAGATCAGCGCGTCCCAAGTCTAAGCGCTCAAATCCTTTGCGCTGTAGATCCACCATGATCTGCCACAAAATCAGATTGTGAGCGCAATGCTGGCGTCCTTCTGGCGTCGTAACCCCGGCTTGATAGGTCGCCATGCGACCGTGTTTCAGAACGAGCATAGCTGCGATCGGCTCGGTGCCGGAGAGGGCCGTGTAAAGCCGCGCCTGGCCTTTATTTGCTGCCGCAAAGGCGAGGAGAAAAGTCGCGGGATAGGTGCGATAGCCACGCGCTTTCTGTTGGTCTTGCTCCGCCCCAAGGAACCAAGCGTGCTTGTTCGCATCGAGGGGCTGGTCGACGATCCGCAACGACGCCTGCTCGGCCTTTTTCAGCTGATTGCGCCATTTTTGGTGCAAGCGCTGGCGCATCGCGGGTGCTTCTAGAAGATCGATTATGGCGAGCTCTGCTCCGCGCGCGATGCGCATCCCTCCAAGACGAGGGGCCTCACGTGGGGCATTGATCACCAAAGGTCCCGTCACCGCCTTTCGAAGTTCAGCCATAAACCCAACGTCATCGTCCGCATCACGGAGAACCGGACCCCGAGAGGCAAGGCTTAGTCGTCCCAAGACGGGGAGCTTGCGGGACTGAATGAGGCATGTCCCAGAGTCTGTTTCTATGCGTTGGACCGGCAATCCGAGACGCTGGCAGGTGCGTTCAAACGGCTCTGATTGCGTGAGGGGCAGGCATAAATCGTCCATCGAATAAACCTGAGGTTGAAACGCTTCACAATTGGTTAAGGAATTTCGCGCCTGCTAGATCCTAAGCAAACCAGGCGACTCCGGCCGCGAACTGTATTGCAACAGGGGAATTAGATTGGCTTTACCAATCCCTCCGCTTATGTTGCAGTGCACCAAAGGCGAGAATTGAATCGATGCTATACACGCTTGTAGAGATGAATAGGGCTGCGCTAGCGCCAATGCGGCTGCTGGCAAAGAGCACGATGCAAGCGTTAGAAAACCCGCTCAACCCGTTCAGCAATACCAGTTTTGGCCGCGCCGCTCACGCCACAAGCAGCGTGTTCGAACGCGCGACGCGCTATTATGGCAAACCAGAATGGCAAATCCCGAGCACCGAGATTGACGGTGAAACCTTTGCTGTGACCCCAGTGAGCACCTGGTCGACCAATTGGTGCAATCTGATCCATTTCCAGACCGAAGGCGCGCCCGCGGATCGGCCGCGTCTGTTGATTTGCGCGCCGCTCTCAGGCCATTTCGCAACCTTGCTGCGGGGCACGGTCGAGGCCTTTTTGCCGACGCATGAGGTCTACATAACCGACTGGACCGACGCGAAGATGGCGCCGGTTTGGTATGGCCGCTTCGATCTGGATGATTACATCGATCATGTGCGTTGGGCGCTCCAGCATATTGGCGGCGGCGCTCATGTGGTCGCCGTTTGTCAGCCGGGGCCGGCGGCTCTGGCCGCGATCTCTATGATGTCGGAAGACGGCGATCCGGCCTTGCCCGCGACAATGACCTATATGGGCTCGCCCATTGATGCGCGAAAATCGCCAACGGTCCCGAACCTTCTCGCCGAAGAGCGTAGCTTTGAATGGTTCCGCGAAAAGATGATTTATACGGTGCCAGCGCCGTGGCCAGGCATGATGCGCCGGGTTTATCCGGGCTTCGTGCAGCTCACGAGTTTCATGCATATGAATTGGGATCGCCACGTCGACGCCCAAGCTCGCTTCTTCGATCACTTGGTCGAAGGCGACGAAGACAGCGCCGAGAAACACCGTGTGTTCTATGACGAATATCTCGCCGTGCTTGATCTCACCGAAGAATTTTATCTGCAGACTATTCGCCGCGTGTTCCGCGAACATCGCTTAGCCCGCGGCATCTTCCGCTATCGCGGAGACCGTCTGGTCGACCCGAGCGCGATTGAGACGGTCGGCTTGATGACGGTGGAAGGCGAAAAAGACGACATCTCAGGTATTGGCCAGACCCAGGCCGCGCACGATCTCTGCTCGAATATTCCAGAAGAAATGCGCATGGACTATATTCAACCTGGCGTTGGACATTATGGCGTCTTCAATGGCCGCCGGTTCGAGCAAGAAATCGTTCCGCGCATTAATGCCTTTCAAGACATGATCACACAGCGTTAGCGGTCCGCTCATTTCCGTCGGAGACCAAACTCGGGTCCAACCATGCCGAAAATCACGGCATTCACAAAAAATTCTTCTGATTTTGGCTTGGCAACACGGAATACTTTGTTCAAATAAAGATATATCCACTCAATGGCGAGTGGATGTCGCAACGGCGCGCAAGTTTCCGAATCCTTCCTCGAATGACAGCGTCGCCGTGCGCTTGCCTAACAGTTGAATTGAGAAGCTTGCTCAGTTGCGCATGAAGAGATCCTGACGGCCGTTTAGACCCGGCGCACTCAGGAGATCGGTCTGAGCTGGAAGCGACCTCATGTTCCTTCCGCAGTTGAGTGGCGCATCCGGCTCAGACCGTAAATTACCCCACCACTGACTATCAGCGCCAAACTCACCATGACCTCCTGTGGTCGCTCAATCGCGACATAGACCAAGGTCCAAATGGTCAGCGCCAAGAAGACGAGCGGGACGATTGGATAAAGCGGCACTTTGAACGGACGCGGCAAGTCTGGCTTGCGCCAACGCAAAACAAACAGGCCCGCCACCGCAAGCAAACTGTTCAAGGCGAGCGTGAAGCCCGCGAAGACCAGCACTTGATCAAAGGTCGCGGTCACCACAAAGGCGAGCGCCAAGACCGACTGCACGATCACCGCGGTGGTCGGTATCCCGTCCGCATTGGTTTTAGAGAGCAAACGGAAGGTCGGAATGTCCTGCCCGACCACTTGCAAGACGCGCGGACCGGCGATGGTCATGGCGGATACGGTCGAAATGAGCAGCACGCCGAGCACGGCCCCGGTAAAGATCGCACCGGTCTGTCCAAACACATGGCGCGCGACAATCACCCCGACTTCCACCTCGCCGACCATTTTCTCAGCCGGCGTCGTCAGCAGGAAGACAGCGTTCAGCAAAATATAGAGTAGCATTACGCCAAAGGCGCCGATGAACAACACGCGCGGCAAGCTGCGTTGAGGATGTTCCAACTCACCCGTCAGGTAGGTCGCCACATTCCACCCGGTATAGGCATAGCTGACATAGATAAGCGACACAGCGAATGCGCCAGAGGTGAGCGCTGTGACATCCCCAGATTGGGGCAACAAGCTCATCGGTTGATACTCTGACACGAGCAAAAGACCGGCGACGCTGAGGCCGAGAATGGCGACGACTTTGATGAGCGTGAAGACGCCCTGAAACGTTCCACTGGTCTCACGCTGGCGCGTGTGGATCAGAGTCAGCAGAATGATCAGAGCAACGGCTAAACCCCGCTCCGTCCAATTGGTCACGCTTTCGCTAGCCTCCGGCAAAATCGACGAAGTCGTATAGGCTCCGAACGTCATCGCCGCGAGCGCGACGGGTGCCGAAAACCCGATCGTAGACGAAACCCATCCCGAGATGAAACCCGCCGATGGATGGTAGATCTGACCGAGGAAATTGTACTCTCCGCCAGATCGGGGAAGTGCCGCCCCGAGCTCTGCATAAGACAGAGCACCACATATTGCGACCACGCCTCCAACCACCCAGAGCATGATGAGCGGGAAGCCGGTTTGCAACGTCACCAATTGGAATCCGAGGCTGGTGAACACGCCTGTCCCGACCATGTTGGCAATTACGATGGCGAGCGCGGTATTGGGGGAGAAGAAGGTCTTCATGGCCTGAGGCATAAGGTTCCGAAACGGTTCCTGTCCAGCACAGGGCGCGATTCCCGCTCAGAAACACAGGCAAAAGCGCTTTTTTGGACAAGATTGAGACG
>CAYNUI010000126.1:0-8098 GCA_964400185.1 uncultured Hyphomonas sp. | reverse complement strand
GCAGCCGAGGTCAAAGACTTCACCGATGATATCGTCAATGAGATGGTCGGCCTCGGCCCGCTTGAACCCCTGCTCGCGGACGAGTCGATTTCGGATATTCTGATCAACGGACACAATCAGGTCTATGTCGAACGCGGCGGCGAATTGGAGCTCTCCAATGCCCGCTTCCGAGACAATCTCCATTTGCGCCGGATCATCAACAAGATCGTGTCGGCGGTCGGACGCCGTGTCGATGAAGGCTCGCCTCTGGTCGACGCCCGCCTCGCCGATGGCTCGCGGGTCAATGCCGCGATTGAACCGATTGCGATTGATGGCCCGCTGGTCTCGATCCGGAAATTCTCCAAGAAGCCCTTCACCCTCGAAAAGCTGGTCGGTTTCAACGCCCTCCCGCAAGAGGTAGCAGACTTCCTTTACGGCGCTGTGAAGTGCCGGGTCACAGCAATCATTTCAGGGGGTACGGGTTCGGGTAAAACGACGCTCCTGAACGCGCTATCCGCTGCAATCAGTCACAAAGAACGCCTGATCACAATCGAAGACGCCGCTGAGCTTCAACTGCAGCAACCGCACGTCGCCCGCATGGAAACACGCCCTGCCAACCTCGAAGGCAATGGCGAGATTAAACAGCGCGAGCTGGTCAAGAACGCCCTGCGGATGCGCCCTGACCGGGTCATCTTGGGCGAGGTTCGATCCGAAGAAGCCTTTGACATGCTGCAAGCCATGAATACCGGCCACGAAGGCTCGATGGCGACGATCCACGCCAACAATCCGCGCGAAGCCATCACGCGCCTTGAGCAAATGGTCGCCATGGGTGGCTTGCGCATCTCTCAGGAAGCCGTGCGCGGGCAGATCTCGGCCGCGATCGGGATCATCATTCAAGCGCAACGTCTCAGCGATGGCTCGCGTCGCATCACCCATGTCACCGAAGTCACTGGCATGGAAGGCGAGGTCATTCAGATGCAGGACCTGTTCGTGTTCAAGCGCGTCGACACTGGCGAAGATGGCTCAGTCATCGGTGAGTTTCGCGCCACCGGACTTCGTCCAAAGTGTTTGGAAGAAATGACCCGCAAAGGCGTCCATATTCCATCTGAGACTTTTGATCCGTCTCGCCCACTGCTCAGCGTTGGGGGCAAGAATGGATGAGCCATACATCCTCTATGTGCTTGCTTTCTCGTCCGTCTTCCTTGCTGCTCGCTCGCTTATAGATTTCGGCAAAGATGCGCGTGACCATTCGCTGGTCAATAAGCGCCTTAAGGTTCAGTCGGAGAATGACAGCATCGCCGAGGCGGTGATGGAGCTGCGCCGCAAGCGCGGCCTCGATGAAGACGGCAATCGCGTCATTAAAAGCGACTGGCTCGGCCGCCTCGTCGCGCGCTCCGGCCTCGACTATAAGCCGGCAACTTGGGCTGCTATTGCGGTCGGAACCGGCGCCGTCGTCGCGGGGGCGGCCTACTATTTCTTCGGGCTCCTTGCAGCCCTTGCCGCCTTCCCCTCTGTGGCTCTGTTCGGACCGTATCTTGTGCTCAGTATTCTCGGCGGCAAGCGCGAACGCGCCCTGGGCGAGCAATTGCCAGACGCCCTGGAGATTGTTGTGCGCAGCCTTCAAGCCGGACACCCGGTACCCACCGCCATCGCCCTGGTTGGTAAAGAAACTCCGGATCCCCTCGGGTCTGAATTTGGCCTCGTCGCAGATGAGATCTCTTTCGGCTCGAGCCTGGATCAAGCCATCGAAAAAATGGCCGCACGAACCGAGCACCCAGACATCAATCTGTTCAGCGCGATTGTTCGATTGCAGACCCGTACGGGCGGTAATCTCGCCGACCTCCTGGCATCGAACTCGCGCACCATTCGCCAGCGTCAAAAGATGCGACTGAAGATTAAAGCGGCTTCAGCAGAGGGCCGCATGTCATCCCTCATTCTCACGGCAGCCCCCTTTGTGGTTCTCCTCGCCATGCACATGCTGACGCCGAGCTTCTATGGCGATGTGATCCACGAACCCTTGATTCAATATGGCCTGGGCGGTGCGCTTGTTTGGATGGCGATTGGTAATTTCGTCATGCGCAAAATGACGAACTTCAAGATTTAAGAGGCGCGCGATGATTGAACGATTTTTAGACAATCCAGCGATGCTGCTGCTCACCGCCTCGCTCTTTTCCTTGGCAATCTTTCTGCCTGCAATGGTGATCGCTTCAAAGTTCCGCAATCGGATCGCAGGACGGTTGGTCGGCGGACAAAGCGCCGGCGCTACGAGCGCCCAGGGCCCCGATCATGCGTGGCTGGCAAAGTTTGGACAGAGCTTCACCAAGTCTCAGTCGGATGAGGAAACCCGGCTGCGCGCTTTGATGATGCGTGCGGGGTATTTTTCGAAGAACGCGCCTTACATCTTTTTCGGTATTCGGGCGCTGTGCTTGATCGCCCCGCAATTCTTACTCTTTCTCTCACTTCCGCTGCTGCCCTTCTCGCTTGGCGGAATGAATCTGCTTTATGCTTCAATCGCTGCAGCCGCGATTGGCTATATCGCGCCGTCCATGCTGCTCAATCGTCAAATCGAGCAACGCGAACAGCAATATCGCGATGGCTTCCCGGACATGATGGACCTGCTCGTCGCATGTGTGGAAGCTGGGCTCAGCCTGGACGGTGCGATCGTGCGCATTTGCGAAGAGCTGCAGTATCGCTATCCGCATCTCGGACGCCAACTGCAGATGATGAGTTTAGAGCTCCGCGCTGGACGAGACCGCAATACCGCTTGGGGTAATTTCGCAGACCGCCTTGGCCTTGAAGAAGCCCGTTCGTTGGCAACCATGCTCAAGCAATCTGAGGAGCTCGGCACCAGCATCGGTGAGACCCTGCGCGTCTACGCCGCTGACATGCGGGAGAAGCGGATGCTGCGCGCCGAGGAGAAAGCCTTGGCGCTTCCCGCCAAGCTGGTCTTGCCGTTGATCTTATTTGTGTTTCCAACCCTGCTCATCGTCCTGATGATGCCAGCGGTCGTGCGGATGATTTGGGTGTTCAGCAACCAAGCGCTGTAAGGAAACGTTCGCCCTTTGAAGGCAACGAGCCCGACCAATCCAAATGAACCTGCGAGAATATTTGGCGGCCGGGCTCTCTCTTCGTCCCCTAGCTGGTAAGATCCCGCGCCTGATCTGAGCCTGGAATGAGACGGGTTGGCGCCGCTGGTTTTGGCGTCGCTGCCGTCGGCACTTTCACCTCTGTCTCGTTTTGTCCGAGCATCACTTTAATCTGCTTATTGGTTGGCTTTCGAGCCGCGACACGGCGTGGTGTATAGGTCCGCTTCGGCCGCGTCTCAGCGACCTTCACTGCTGGCAGACCCTGCTTCTCTGCATCTGGCTCACGTGTGCCGCGCAGCGCCAGAGACAGATCCCCCAGCCCCGCCGCGACCGAGAGTTTTTTCGCATCCTCGACCGACACTGAGAGCGTCGCACGCGCAAACAGTTGCGGGTCTTCGCTGAGGGGATTGTCATTCAGGTCGACGGCGAGAACTTCGACGTCGTTGAGCAACACTTCCGAGACCAAGTTCACCGTGCGCGCATTGCGGCCTTTATCCTGGGTGAAGAGCACATCAACGCTGTCGCCCGGCAGGACAAATCCCGCAACGCCGCTGACATCATTCATGCGGACCGTATAAGCGCGGTATCCGGGTTCCAGACGCCCGGCGAGAGACGCGCGCGTTCCGAGCGGCGACAACCGCGAGTCGAGGATCGGATCGCCCGGCTGGAAGTCCGTCAGCGCCAAACGCTGTTTGTATTCCGTGGTACCAATCTCAAGCTCATGCGTGAAATAGCCATAGGGTGCCTGGCTTTCCGGCCAGCGCTCGATCACGACATTCAGCTCGCCGACCACTTCACCGCGACCAATAAAGTCGGCAGCGACGACGACGCTCACTTCGTTTTCAGCCGGCAGAGACACCTCAGTGACCACCGTCTCGGCTTCAGGCTCTGATTTGGTCATTTGCCAGGCGACATAGGTCGCGGCGAGGCCTAAAACGGCTGAAGCGCCAAGTGAAATAGCAGGTGACATACGCATAAGCGGCTCCCTTTGTACCCTGCTAAGATTAGGGACCGGGGCTTAAAGCCTTGCCTATGCAAGAGAGTAATTTGCCAGTGTCGCATTAAGCATAAACGCGCGCGATAGCGCGAACGGGCGCGTGAAGGATCGCTCTTCAGCTGCGATTGCGAGATTTTGATCCCTGCAATAGGGTCACGTCTCGCTCATCTGATCGATAGGGACTACGGCGATGCTACCCATCCTCCTCCTACTTGCATTGCAGGCCATAGATATCGGCCTGCACATCGCTACGGATCAGTTCGAACTGATCCGGACTGTGTCTAGCCTCGTCGCCGCCGGCGGGGCTCTGCTTATGCTCCCTTTGGCGCGTCAAACGACTGCGATCGGAATAATTAGTGGCGCAGGCTATCTACTGCTCAACGGCATTTTTCTCGCCCAGAACGGACTGACCAACCCCGCCACGGAGACGCTGCGCTTTCCGCTTTTCGGATTTATCGCGCTTACTTTGCTCCTGATGATTTGGTGTTTGAAATCGGTAAGAAAACGCGTGGCGTAGCGATACGAAGTTCGACCCGCTTAAAAATCTCAGGTGCGATTGAGCTTTTTCTTACTGCGTTTCTTCTCGCCATTCGGTCCGCGCGGCTTTTTGGGGCCAGTCCGTTTTTTCTGAGGCGCGTTTGCGTGGCTCTTTTGCGCGGATGGGCGCCTGACCTTTTTGGGACCATGCTTTTTGAAGGTTTTCGATTTTTTGGGGCTCGGCGCCTCCGAATTTGGCGCGTCTGACAGACCAACCCAAATGCTCTTATCGATAATTTGGCGTTCACCCGCAGCTTCCATCAATCGCTCTGACGCCTCAGGTTTTAACTCGACAAATGTGGCGTCCGCTTCAATGCGGATGGCGCCGATGCTGTTGCGAGAAAAGCCGCCCGACTTGCACAGCATTGGGATCAACCATTTTGGATCCGCTTTTTTCTTGCGACCAACGCCGAGTTTTATCCACTGACCATCGGGAAAGTCTGATCCGCGGCGTCCGCCATGATCGCGTCTTGGCTCTCTTCGATCGTTCCGATCTGGATCATAAGTGTCTCGACGAGACGAATTGGGTTTTTGGGCGCCAGGGTCTTGCAGAATTTCAGGTGCGGAGTCAGTGGCGCGAGTTAGGCGCACGATGGCCGCGGCAAGGTGTTCGGCACTGTACTTTTCGAGCAAGGCCGTCGCGAGTTCGGATTCTGCGGCCTCTGGCGGCGTTTGCAAGACGTCGCTCGCAAGCAATTTGACATTCAACGCCGCTTCAATCTCTTCAGCAGACGGTGGCAAACGCCACTCTGCGTTCACTTTAGCGTCTTGCAGAAGCCGCTCTGTTCGGCGCCGAGCCCGGACCGGGACGATCAATGCGCAAACGCCCTGCCGGCCAGCACGGCCGGTGCGACCTGAGCGGTGCAAAAGCCCTTCTTTGTTACGCGGCAAATCTGCATGGATGACCAAATCCAGCCCCGGCAAATCAAGCCCGCGGGCCGCGACGTCCGTGGCGACACAAACCCGCGCTCGGCCATCGCGCATCGCTAGAACAGAGTTGCTACGCTCTTTCTGGCTGAATTCCCCCGACAGAGCGACCACAGAAAACCCCCGATTGGTCAATCGTGCCGTCAGCTTGTTCACCGCGTCACGGCGTGAGCAAAAGACGATCGCGTTCGGGGCATCATGGAAGAGCAGTGTATTGATCACCGCCTTTTCAACATCAGATGGAAGGACCGTCATCGCCTGGTAAGCGATGTCGCTATGTGCCGATTGGGCTGAGATTGTGTTCAGGCGTTCTGCATTGTTCTGATACGTCTCGGCCAGTCTTGCGATGGCCTTAGAAACCGTCGCCGAAAACATCAAAGTTTGACGATCCTCTGGGGCCGCATCCAGGATGTATTCCAATTCCTCTCGGAACCCCATATCCATCATCTCGTCGGCTTCATCTAAGACAATCGATTGAAGCTCGCTGAGATCTAGCGAAGCTCTCCGAATATGATCGACGAGACGCCCCGGTGTGCCCACAACAACGTGTGCGCCTTTGCTGAGCGCACGGCGCTCGTCACGAATATCGACCCCGCCAATGCAAGAGACAACGCGCCCACCCGCTGCCGCATAGAGCCATTGCAACTCTTTAGTGACTTGCAGGGCAAGCTCTCTCGTCGGCGCGACAATTAGAGCGGCTGGAATCTCGGCCTCGGGCAATTGCGAAGCATTCTGTAAAATCGACGACGCCACCGCGAGCCCGAACGCCACAGTCTTGCCGGAACCTGTCTGAGCTGAAACCAACAAATCGCGGCCGAATAAAGCCGGGTCTAAGACGGCTTCTTGGACCGGGGTCAGTGTTTCATACCCTTTGTTCGCGAGCGCCTCAGCGAGGGGCGCAGCAATCTCAAACTCGGTTTTCATTTCGGGACTTTCGAATGGCATTGAAGCGTCTCGCCTCGTCCACGCTGGACGGCGAGGTTCAATTCGCAAGCCATTAGTCGCAAAGAGGCCGTGTGACTAACACTATCTGCATATGGTGATATGAGTGCCCCCATGGCCAGGGTGAAAAGCCGGTCTTGGGCCTGTAACCAAAAAGCCCCCGCTTTTCAGCGAGGGCTCTTTTAAAATCACAGACCGGAAAGACCTTAGTCTTCAGACGGCTCAAGAACTTGGCGGCCGCGATACATGCCTGATTTCAGGTCGATGTGGTGTGGACGGCGAAGTTCACCAGAATCCTGGTCTTCGATATAAGCATTGCCTTTCAGGCGGTCATGCGAACGGCGCATACCGCGGCGAGACTTGGTAATCTTACTCTTAGGGACAGCCATTTGCGTGCTCCAAAACGGGTTTCGAGGCGAACCTCGTGAAATTCAAACCGCGCACATACCGGATGCTATGGCGCGGCGCAAGGGGGGAATACTGCTTAAACCAGTCGGCTTTGCGTCACCGCAGCGCCAATAAAGCTCGCAAACAGGGGATGCGGCTCCATTGGCCGGGATTTCAGCTCGGGGTGATATTGAACCGCAATGAACCAGGGATGCGATTCGAGCTCGATAATCTCGGGCAAAACCCCATCAGGCGACATGCCTGAGAAAGTGACGCCGTGCTTTTCCAGCGCTTCGACATAGGCTGTGTTGACCTCATATCGGTGGCGGTGGCGCTCTGAGATATCATTCGTGCCGTAAATCTCAGCGACCCGAGAGCCTTCTTTGAGGCGCGCGGGATAAGCACCGAGGCGCATCGTGCCGCCCATATCTGTGGTCTCATCGCGGGTGACGAGCTCATTGCCTTTGGTCCATTCCGACATCAGGCCGACGAGCGGCGTATCGGTCGGCCCGAACTCTGTGGTCGAGGCATCTTCGATCCCGGCGAGATTACGCGCCGCTTCGACGACAGCAAGCTGCATCCCGTAACAGATACCAAAGCATGGTACTTCGCGTTCGCGTGCAAATCGGGCCGCTCGCATCTTGCCGCGGGCGCCGCGCTCGCCAAAGCCGCCGGGCAAGATGATGCCATGCACGCCTTCGAGAATGTCGATCGGCGCGGTGTCGTCATCAAACTCCTCGCTATTGATCAGCTTGATCTCGACCCCGACATTATTGGCGAGCCCGCCATGCTGAAGCGCTTCCATGACCGACTTATAAGCGTCTGGCACATCAGTATATTTTCCGACCAGACCGATGCAGACATTGCCGTCTGGATTATGGACGGTCTGGGCGATTTGATCCCATTTTGAGAGGTCTGGTGCGGGCGCATCTTGGATGCGGAAATGCTGTAGCACTTCTTCGTCCAAGCCTTCGTCATGATAAGCAGACGGCACATCATAGATATGGCCGACATCGCGCGCTTCGATCACGCTGGAAGGACGAACATTACAGAAGCTCGCAATCTTGCTCTTCTCATTCTCTGGGATCGGGCGATCACAGCGGCAGAGTAGGATTTGCGGCTGAATACCAATCGAGCGCAGTTCTTTGACCGAGTGCTGGGTCGGCTTGGTCTTCATCTCACCCGCCGCCGGAATGTAAGGCAACAACGTGAGATGGATAAAGCAGGCCCGCTCAGGTCCAAG
>CAYNUI010000125.1:1428-8182 GCA_964400185.1 uncultured Hyphomonas sp. | reverse complement strand
TTCGGCATGGGGGTCGACAAACCGGACGTACGGTTCGTCATTCATGCAGACCCGCCCAAAACGCTAGAAGCTTATTGGCAAGAGGTGGGACGGGCCGGGCGGGATGGCGAGCCGGCAGAAGGGTTTGCTTTGTATGGGCCTGCCGATCTTCGGCGCAGTCTCATGTGGAGCTATGAAAGCGAGGCCGAAGAGGCGGTCAAACGTGTTCAAATCAACAAGACGCGTCAGCTTTTCGCCTTTTTGAATGGCGAACAATGCCGCCGCCAAGCCGTGCGAAAATACTTCGGAGAGACCGACGCCGAACCTTGTGGTGTCTGCGACAATTGCCAAGCCGAAGCTCGCGACCATGTCGACGTCACGCGATGGGCGCAAATGGCGGTCTCGGCCGTTCTACGCTGTGGCCAGAAGATCGGACGCGGGCGCCTGATCATTCATCTGCTTGGCCAAGCAAAAGACGGTTTCGATGAGGATCTCTCGCGTCAGTCCACCTATGGCATTGGTGAGGCCCTCCCGAAGCCTGGATGGAACGCGGTGTTTGACGAATTGCTCTTCACCGGTCTGCTCGCCGAAGGCGGGGAGGTGACGCGCCCCTTTATATTCGTCCCTGACCATGACGCGGTCAAAGCCCTGTTCAAAGGCGAGCGCGAGGTGATGCTGAAATCGGATCCGATGGAGCGGCGCACCCGCAAGCGAGCGAGTAAAGCGGCCGGGGCCGCCTATGCAGAGCTGTCCTCTCGTGATCGCGAACTGTTTGACCTCTTGCGCAATTGGCGGGTTGAGATCGCTAAAGCCAAAGGCGTGCCGCCTTATGTGATATTCCACGATCGTACGCTCGCCTCGATCGCAACGGAGCGGCCCGCCGACATGGTCGAGCTCTTGCAGATCTCCGGAGTCGGGGAAAAGAAGGCCGGGCGATATGGCGATGATATTGCCCGCATCGTTCGCGAGGCGGCCTAGGGCAAAAAAGGGCCGGCTGAACCGGCCCTTCTCGAAGTGCGATTAGTGTCCGTAAGCCGACTCGCCGTGGCTTGCGGCGTCCAATCCAGACTCCTCATCATCCTTGGACACCCGAAGAGGTGTGATCAGCTTGACGAGGAACAGGATCACCGCTGTCGCGATGGCGGACCACGCACAAACAGCGACGACGCCGGTCAGTTGCACGGTGAATTGACCTCCAATGCTGGTCTCACCGAGACCTGGTGCCATAGGTCCGACGCCGGCGAGGAATGGGATAAGCAGCGTGCCGAGAATGCCGCCAACCCCGTGCACCGCGAACACGTCCAAACTGTCGTCGATCTTGAGCTTCGTGCGGATCAAAGTGACAGCGAAATAGCAGGCGAGGGCCGCCGCCGTCCCGATGATGATCGCTGCCATCGGACCGACAGAGCCCGCGGCTGGCGTGATCGTGGCGAGCCCAGCAATCGTGCCTGTCGCGGTACCAACCAAAGTCGGCTTACCGAATTTGAGCCATTCCACTGCCATCCAGACCAGCGAGGCGGTCGCGGCAGATAGATGTGTGACCAACATGGCTTGGCCCGCACCCACGCTGGCCCCGCCTGCAGAGCCAGCATTGAAGCCAAACCAGCCAACCCACAGCATGCAAGCGCCCAACATGACAAAGGCTGGATTGTGAGGCGGTTTTGTATCTTCAGGAAAGCCTGTCCGTTTGCCGAGCATCAGGACAAAGACCAATGCGCTCACACCAGCGGTGGCGTGAACGACGAGGCCGCCTGCAAAGTCCGCAACGCCTTGGTCGGCGAGCCAGCCACCGCCCCAGACCCAATGACACACCGGGGCATAGACCAGGATCAGCCAAGCGATGGAAAAGAGCAAAACGGCGAGGAAGTTCACTCGCTCAACAAACGCCCCCACAATCAAGGCGGGCGTAATGATCGCAAAGGTCATTTGGAACATTACAAAGACTGATTCCGGAATGGTTCCGGACATGGCGTCGCTGGTTAGACCTCCCAGAAACGCATTCGATGTCCCGCCCCACAGGGCTCCCATGCCCTCTGCGCCACCATTGCCATCGCCGAAAGCAATGGAATAGCCGATCGCGACCCAAACCAGAGACATGAGGCAGGCCAAGACCAAGCACTGCATCAAGACCGAAAGCAAGTTTTTGCCTTGCACCAGGCCGCCATAAAAAAGCGCCAGCCCAGGTAGCGTCATAAACAGGACCAGAACCGTCGAGGTGAGCATCCACGCTGTATCGCCCGTATCGGCGAACGCTGGGCTTGCAAACGCTGTCAAAAAAATAATTAGAGAAAGGGTGCGCGCCAGACGGACCGCCCCTGATTTTATCGTTTTCATCTTGTCGCCCTCCCGAAGCGATGCCCCAGAGAAGAAAGATTCCTGTAGCTTAGACAAGGGTGGAGCCGTCATTTTGTTCCTGGGTTTCAACTCCTAGAGCGCCGAATTGCGACAGTGGTCAGTACTCGAAAAAAGGAGAGCTCGACCGCTGACAGGAAGTTCGCATCGGGCTAAGCGGCGAGCATGTCTGTTGCCTCGCTCACCCATATGCGTGTCTTGCGCCTGGCTGTTCCAGTCATGCTGGCGCAGGCGGCCATAGCTGCAACCGGCGTGGTTGATACCGCCGTGATGGGACTGTACGGCGACAAATCTGATCTTGCGGCCGTCGCGATCGCCAGCGTTGCTTTCAGTTTCATCTATTGGGGGTTTGGCTTTCTGCGCATGTCGACGACGGGCTTGGTCGCGCAAGCGATTGGGCGCGGCGATCATGCGATGGCGCGCGCCACGTTGCAGCGTGGATTGCTCTTAGGCGCGGCGTTCGGCATCAGTATCTTCCTCATATCGCCGCTCCTGCGCCTCTTTGTCTTCTCACCATTTGGCGCGGAAGCTGATGTGGTCTCCTTGGCCGATGGGTATTTCAGTGCGCGTGTCTGGGGCGCGCCGGCGCTCCTGACGCAATATGCGATTACGGGCTGGCTCCTCGGCACCGGGCGCACCGGTGCACTGCTCGCCATGCAGGTCGTGATGAACGGTATCAATATTGTGCTCGACATCTGGTTTGTTGCCGGTCTTGGCTGGGGACCTGCCGGGATTGGCGCCGGAACAGCGATCGCGGAATGGGTGTCCTTAGTATTTGGTCTAGTGCTCGTTTGGCCCGCTTTGAAGCGTGAGGCTGGTTTACTCAATCGCGAAGCCTTGATGGCGCTCTTCAATGCCAATCGAGACATCCTCATTCGGACTTTGGCTTTGCTATTCTCGTTCGCTTGGTTCGTGAGATCTGGTGCTCAAATGGGGACGGCGCAACTGGCCGGAAATGAGGTTCTCCTTCAATTCATCACCGTAGCGGCCTTCGTTTTGGACGGCTTTGCCTTTGTCGCCGAGAAAGAAGTCGGCGAGGCGTATGGCGCACGGGATGTGAAAAAGCTCAGGCGCGCGATGCGGGTCACCTCTGATCTTGCGTTTGCGTTCGGGGCGGTGATCAGCGCGCTCTATCTGTTTGGGGGAGCAGCCGTGATTTCGCGCTTCGTCAGCGACGTTGAAGCACGCGAGGCCGCGCTCGCCTTTTTGCCTTACTGCGCGGCGGTTCCGCTAATTGGTGTCGCAGCATTCCAGCTTGACGGCTTTTTCTTAGGTGCCACGCAAGGCCGGGCCATGCGGAACGCAGGCTTAATCAGCACCATCGCCTATATCGGCCTCGATATGGTGCTGCGTCCTCAGTTTCAGAACACAGGTGTTTGGGTGGCATTCTTGGGGATGTACGTGCTGCGCGCGGGCGCGCTTGGAGCTTTCTTGCCGAGCCTTATGCGCGCGACCGAAGATCAGCCCCAACCGCCTCCTCAACCGAGCTAAAACCGTCGGCTTTCAACAAGGCTGCGAGCTCAGCGTTTATTCTGGCGACCAGGCCGGGTCCGTGAAAAACCAAAGCTGAATAGAGTTGCACGGCATGCGCGCCGGCGCGAATTTTCGCATAAGCATCGGCGCCAGATGCGATGCCGCCGCAGCCAATAAGATCGAAGTCACCTTTCAGTTCCGCGGCCACGTCGCGCAGAATGCGTGTTGATTTTTCGAACAAGGGCGCCCCCGAAAGGCCGCCGGCTTCATCAGCTTCTGCGCTCTTGAGGTGGTCGGGTCGGTCAATCGTGGTGTTGGAAACGATCAAGCCGGACAGCCACGTTCCATTACTGCGCACGGTCTCGATGATGTCTCGAAGATCAGCTTCTGAAAGATCTGGCGCGAGTTTCAGAAAGACCGGTTTGTCCGTTCCGCCTGCATCGGCCTTGGCGCCCGCGTGGGCATCGCTGCATCGGGTGAGCAGCTCTTGCAAAGCGGCTTTGTTTTGAAGGCCGCGAAGGCCGGGCGTGTTGGGGCTCGAAATATTGATCGTGATATAGCTGCACACGGGAAACACTGCGGCGATGCCCGCCTCATAATCGGCGATAAAATCAGCGCTGGCTTTATTCGCGCCGACATTGGCACCGATTGGGCAAGCGCGGCTCGGAGGTGCCCGGCGCAAGCGGCGAACAAAATAGTCCAGCCCGTGATTGTTGAACCCCATGCGATTGATCACGCCATCATCTTCCTCAAGGCGGAAGAGGCGGGGTTTAGGATTACCCGGTTGCGGTTTTGGCGTAACCGTGCCGCATTCTATGAACCCAAAACCGAAGCGAGACATCGGGCGGGCCACTTCGGCATTTTTGTCAAAGCCCGCAGCCAATCCCGCTGGGTTGGCCAGTTCGAGCTTCGACTTTGGCAAAGTCACCGGCGTGTTCCATTTGGACGGTGAGATATTGGGCAGGCCAATGCCGAGCTTTAAGCCTCGAATGGTTGCCGTGTGAGCCGCTTCCGCCGGGAGCTTTTTAACGAAAGGAAGGGCGAGATCAGGCAGGCTCATGCGTCAATATCAGCCGGCAAGCCCGGGACGCCGTCAGCGTTCAGGCTGAGCGTCCATGTTCGTTTAGCCGCATCCAGGTGCAGCTTCGCGTAGAGGTGAGGGAACAATTGTCCGCCGCGGCTTTCTTCCCACCGCACCGGGCCGCTCATCTCTTCGGCGATGTATTCTAAGAGGCGAACGTCTGCCTGACCGGCATAGTGCAGGCTTAAAGTCTCAGCGACCTGCGCGCGCGTCGATAAGTGCACATAGCCATCACCCTCATCTAGCGCGGTTTCAGTATAGCCAAGCGTTTGAGCATGCGCCCAATCCGGCGCACTGAGGATTTTGTAGACGCGGGTTTTCTGCAACATCACCATGCCCGCCTGTTCCGCCTTTTTGCGACAGAATGCAAGACCGAGCCGCCGCTGAGTTGTTGGGCATTTTATCCTATGTTACTCAACGTCTCTGCGTAAACGATAAGAGGCGGTACTGGGGCACATGCAACATGGGGATATTTGGAGAGGCTTGGACGAGCTAGCGGCGCGCTTTGGCTTGTCCACGTCGGGTCTTGCGCGGCTCGCAGGACTGGACGCGACGGCGTTCAATAAATCCAAGCGCCAATCGAAAGATGGCCGCCTGCGCTGGCCAACCACGGAGAGCATCTCTCGCGTTTTGGCTGCAGTGAACGTCGATTTCGCCGAGTTTGCGCTCCTGGTCACCGGTGGCGCAGGACGCCAAGTGCCTGTTTTGCGGCAGGATTCTGCCAGCGAAGGCGACACGTTCGAAGCCGATGGAGCGCTCAAACGCGACCCGCAGCGCGGGGGTGTTACCGCTAATTTGGACCTTAACGCCGACGCTTACTTATTCGAGATTACCGAAGATGATTACGCCCCGCGATATCGCAAAGGTGACCAAATCCTCGTCGCGCCAGGTGCCACCTTAAAAGCAGATGATCACGCTTTGCTCATGACCGCTGACAATCAGATTTGCCTGGCTCGCGTAGCTGGCAACTCGCTTGGGAACGACACCTCGTTCACGAATCTGGCTGATGAAGCTAACACTTATTCTACTTCTGGGCTGAAATGGGCGTCAAAAATTGTCTGGGTACGCCCGTAAATGCGACCCGGCTTCGTTTTTTTAGGGTCTTTAGGCTTATGGGCTTGCGCCACAGCGCTCTATCGTGGAAGGACTTCGCGTTATGGATTGGGATAAGCTCAAATCGTTTCATGCCGCTGCCGAAGCCGGAAGCTTAACCGCCGCTGGCGAGCGGCTTGGCATTTCCCAATCAGCTGTTTCGCGCCAAATCGCGGCGCTGGAAGAGCAATTGGGCGTGTCCTTGTTTCAACGCCATGCCCGAGGCCTGGTCCTAACGGATGCGGGGCACACGCTGCACCGCTCCACAGGTGACATGGCGACCGCTGCCCAGGGTGCAAGCGCAGCTTTGCGTGATCAGCAAGATGTGGCTCAGGGCGAACTGATTGTCACAGCCCCCGTCGCGTTTGGGACGACCTGGCTCGTGCCGCGTTTGGGGGAGTTTGTCCGTCAGAACCCTGAAATGCGGATTGATTTGCGTCTAGATGACGGCGAGCATTATGACTTGCTGAAGCTGGAAGCGGAATGCGCGATCCGGCTGTGGGCGGCGGATAAAGCCGATCTCATTCAGCGCAAGCTCGCCACTGTGGCGACCAATCTCTATGCCTCGCCGGAATACATCAAACAGTATGGCATGCCGCGTACGCCGCAGGACCTCGATAATCATCGGATCATCGCTTATGGCGCGGCGGATAGCCCCATCACTGCGATGAGCTATGCTCAACGTGTCGGACGAGATGATGCCGAACAGCGCAAGGCCGCACTGACCGTCAATAATGTCTCTGCTATGCTTCGAGCAGTCGAGTCAGGGCTCGGGAT
>CAYNUI010000125.1:0-1328 GCA_964400185.1 uncultured Hyphomonas sp. | reverse complement strand
GGGACATTGATCCCGTCGGTCAAAAGAATGGCGATTTTGAAGACTTCTTTATCATCCCAATCGGCGGGCTCAGCATCGGTGGGATAGGAGAAGAAATTCGTCCAATCCGAGCGCGGAGACAGGGTTCGCAAGCCCCACATCAAGCCGATATCAGCGTGCGTGCCGCCTGGAGCGGGGTACATTTGATGCAATTTATTGATCACCTGTGCCCGATTGGCCGATGCCGCCAGCATCGGAGACGGGCAATTCATGTTCGGCCCGTTAATCCCCTTTTGGCGATCCCAAGGAAAGATATTGTAGGTGCCGGAATCTGTCGGACGGAAGTCACAGATCTTGCCGCCATTATTGTTGTAGTCGAACTCATTTGGATCCGAGATGCAGGGCTCGATATAACCATTCGCATCGGTCCAGCCATAGCTGTGATAGGTTGCATACTGGCTCGATGCAGACTGATCCGGGCGAATGCCAGCGCGCACAGATTTCGGTTGGTAATTGTTTGCAGCCCCGCCGGACCACCACGGATCGGCGCGCAGCTGGGTCGAGTCTGTTACCCAGCAATTGTTGCTGCAATTGTTTCTCCGGTACCTGAAAGACTGAAGCTTAGGCGGCACGATGGCGAGCGGCCAATCTTGCGTCGGGAAGGCATCGGTGAGCGGCGCTTTTACACTTCCAGTTAAGCTGACTTCCCGCTCGCCCGCGGCGCCGCGAATGCAGCCACGCCAGGTTGTCGGCGTGAACAGATCATCCACATCGCTTTGCCGACTTGCGCCCTGACCCGTGAACGGATTCTGCACATGGCGCCAAGGGTGAACAGTAGGCGCCAAGGGAACGGTTTGGTTGCCATAAGATGGCGGCAAGGCCGCATTGTTCGGGGCCGAGCTCGGGCTTGCGATCGGCTCGCTCATAATGTTGACCGTGGTCGCCCAGGGCACGACCGAGACTTTGACGCTCTCATGCCCATAGCGGTCGAACAGGGAATTGGTGAAGTTCACCGCGGCCTCACGCATGAGGTTCATGCGGTTCGAGTTGAACATGGACGTCGAATTGTCGAGGATCAGTGCAATCTCGAGGCGCTTATTGCCGCCAATCGCAGCCTGCGCAGAGGCAGCAAGCTTGGTTGTGTTGCGATTGAGCACGCCGCCGAACAGGTTCTTCATAACCGAAGAGGCGCTCGCATCCACAGTGCCGGCAGCCTCATCAAAGGTGAACGTAATGACCGGGGCGGTGTCGCGCAGACCAAATTCATCATGATTGCGCACGAACATGGTTGTGCCCGCCGCTGTGGCAGCCGCCTCGCGCGCGGTGCGGTCCAGAGACGGGTCTGCATA
>CAYNUI010000124.1:6811-8184 GCA_964400185.1 uncultured Hyphomonas sp. | reverse complement strand
AGAAATGGCTGGTGCCGCGAGGGAGAATTGAACTCCCGACCTCATCATTACCAATGATGCGCTCTACCACTGAGCTACCGCGGCCTTTTCATGTTGGCGGGGATTAGCTTAAGCAGAGACAGATGAAAAGATGGTTTCTGGACAAAGACTGCAATCATGGCTGACAAAACCAAAACACCTGAACGCGAAGCGCGCCTCAAGTCGGCGCTGCGGGACAATCTGAAACGTCGAAAAGCCGCGTCTAGAAAGACCAAATCGGACGAAGCGACACCATCTGCGCCGTCTAAAGAGGCGGATTAGCGCCGTCCGCCAAACACCATGTCGGCAAGCGTTCGCACCGTCGCCGATGCGATCTGCACCGACGTAGGCTTCTGACGATGGCTCCAGCGGGTGAGATGAGCGCAGTTTGATTCGGTGAGGCGATAAGACTTGCCCTTCATGCGCCGGGCCCGCGTTTCGGCAATTGCGCCGTCTAAGGCGTCAGACCGTTCGCAGAGACGAACCCTCTTACCATGAGCGAACTCAGTGAAGCTTTGCTCCACCACACCCCCATGCCTTTGAGAGTTTGAGATGACCGTCCCTTGGGCGGTGACGATGCCGTAATGCGAGAGGCCAATTCCAAAAGGAATCGCAACAACATCGCCAGGTTCAAATCCGTGAAATCGTGCAGACATGGCTCTTCATATATCGATATTCGATAATTTGTCAAAGCCCGTTAACGAAGCGCTGCGATGTGGCCGCAATTGCGCCTTTCGTTCGCCGTGGCGAGCGCTATAGAAGCGGGGCATGGACAGTTTGAAAATTACCGGCGGACAGACGCTGAACGGCGTTATCCCGATCTCTGGGGCGAAGAACTCAGCTCTGAAACTCATGGCGGCTTGCTTGCTCACGCGCGAGCCTCTGACGCTCACCAATATGCCAAATCTGGCGGATACGCGCTTCTTGAGCCAATTGCTCGCGAGCCTTGGGGTCGAGGTCTATTGGCCGAAAGGTGATAGCGAGTGTCGGCTGAATGCGGCGGAGCTCACCTCGACCATCGCGCCGTACGATCAAGTGCGCAAAATGCGGGCGAGCTTTAATGTGCTCGGACCCATGCTGGCGCGTGAAGGACATGCGACGGTTTCGCTTCCAGGGGGCTGTGCAATTGGCGCGCGACCAGTGGATCTTCACTTGCAGGCGCTCGAAGCACTGGGTGCAGACCTCAAGGTGGAAGAAGGTTATGTCAAAGCGGCGGCCATTCATGGCCTTAAAGGCGCGAAGATCGTCTTCCCATTCGTTTCAGTCGGCGCCACGGAGCACGCCATGCTGGCGGCGACTCTGGCCAAAGGCCAGACCGTCCTAGAGAATGCCGCGCGTGAACCCGAAATTGCCGA
>CAYNUI010000124.1:5314-6711 GCA_964400185.1 uncultured Hyphomonas sp. | reverse complement strand
TGGCCAAAGGCCAGACCGTCCTAGAGAATGCCGCGCGTGAACCCGAAATTGCCGATCTCGCGGACTGCCTTAACAAAATGGGCGCGAAGATTACTGGCGCTGGGACCGCGACGATCCAGATTGAAGGCGTTGAGAAACTCTCTGGCACTCAGCACCCGGTCATGCCCGACCGGATTGAGGCTGGCACCTATGCCATGGCCGCTGCGGCGGCTGGCGGCGACGTGACGCTCGAAGGCGCTCCGGTTGGTGCGCTCGGTGCGATGATTGACGCCATGCAGCGCTGCGGCGTCACCGTCGACGCGGATGAAGGAGCTGCGACCATTCGCATTCAGCGCAACGGATCCGCTTTGCAGGCCATCAATGTCGATACGCAGCCGCATCCCGGCTTCCCGACCGATCTTCAGGCGCAATTCATGGCGTTGATGTCGATTGCCGAGGGGACGAGCGTTATTCGCGAAAACATCTTCGAAAACCGGTTCATGCACGCGCCTGAACTGTCGCGGCTTGGTGCGAACATCCAAGTGCGTGGCAAAGAAGCCATCGTCAAAGGCGTAGAGCAATTGCGCGGCGCACCGGTTATGGCGACAGACTTGCGCGCCTCTGTCTCACTCGTCATCGCTGGACTTGCAGCAGAAGGTGAGACACAGGTGAACCGGATCTATCATTTGGATCGTGGTTTTGAACGCTTGGAAGAGAAACTCTCTGGTTGCGGCGCGAAGATTGAGCGCGTCGACGGAGAATAGAGGCAAGAATGGCTGAGGGCAGGGCATTAAGACTGATCGCAGAAGATGCGAGCGATTTGGAGGTCATCTCGAGCGCCGTTCAAGACGCGGTGCTGAAAGCAGAACACCTCAAATTTGATCGCAAGCGTCGACGTTTCACGCTGGAAATCAACCGCTTCCAATGGGAAGACTCGGCGTCGAAACGTGGGCCACAAGGCCGGGTGCGCGCTCTATTGGCGATTGACGGCGTCTTGGGCGTGAAAACCCGAGCCGTCTCCAAGGCCGACTTGGATATGGTCTTCTCCATCCTTTCCATCACGTTTGATCCGGCGGACGAGCCTCCGGGCGGCAAAGTCTCTATCCTCTTTGCTGGAGACGGAGAGCTTTCGCTCGACGTAGAAGCCTTGGATGTCACTTTGCTGGACAGCGCCTATGAATGGACCACTTTAAAGCGCCCCGACCACGATAAGAAACGGCGATAGAAATGGCCCGCACATTTGACGCCCGCAAAGCGAGCTTCGACTCAGAATTTGCTGCCTTCCTGGCCGAGCCTCGCGGCGCTGTTGAAGACGTTGCCGAGACGGTTCGTGATGTCATTGACGATGTTCGCGGCAATGGCGGTGAGGCGGTCGCGCGCTACACCGCCAAGTTTGACGAGTTGGTGCTCGATCCAAC